>JAKSBD010000302.1 GCA_022361295.1 Bacteroidales bacterium | reverse complement strand
GCCAACCTTATTATTGGTACTATTGATCCGCTTTTGGCCGGATTAACAGAAGAAGCCGCACATATCGTTGACAAAACATATACTGTAAATCCGGTTAGTAACTACTATTTTATGGTAGTATCAACCTTCATGGTTGCTATAGTTGGAACATGGGTAACTGAAAAGATTATTGCACCCCGATTTGGTGAATATACAGGAGAAGTTTCTGAAGAAGAAACAAGATTAGATGAATTATCATCAACAGAGAAGAAGGGCTTAAAGTGGGTTGGTATCGTGTCTATTACATTTTTGGCAATTATGGCCTGGGGCTTAATTCCTGAAAGTGGTTTTCTGCGCGGCGCTGACGGTCAGTTGCTAACTTCGCCATTGTTAAAAGGAGTGGTTGCTGTTCTGTTTATATGGGCAGGGACATGCGGTATTGTGTACGGTAAAATAACGGGTACCTTTAAAACAGATAAAGACATAATGGGCGCCATGGGAGAGGCAGCTAAATCATTGGGGCCATACCTGGTTTTAGTGTTTTTTGCTGCGCAGTTTGTGGCCTATTTCAACTGGAGTAATCTGGGCCTTGTAATGGCGGTTAATGGAGCGAATGCCATTAATGAATTAAACCTGTCGGTTATTCCGTTAATGTTGCTGTTTGCCTTATTCTGTGGCTTAATTAACCTGGTCATGGGAAGTGCTTCGGCCAAATGGGCCCTGCTGGCTCCAATATTTGTGCCTATGTTTATGATGTTGGGTTACTCGCCAGAGTTAACACAGGTAGTATATCGTATTGGTGATAGCGCCACCAATATTATCTCTCCTATGATGAGTTTCTTTGCTTTAATAATCGTTTATTTCCAAAAATACGATGAGAAAGCCGGGATTGGAACAATCGTATCTACCATGTTACCTTACTCAATGGTATTCTTGTTCTCGTGGATGATTCTATTGGCGCTTTGGTTATTCAGTGGTTTGCCACTTGGCCCAACGGGAGTGCTTCATTATAGTATGTAAAGAATAGAGCTGACCTTAGTTTGATTTCACACAAAAGGTCGCTAAGCATTACGCAAAAATCGCCATGTATATGAATCTGTATTCATATACTGCGGTTTTTGCGTTTTTTTTTCTTTGTGAGGCCATATTTTAATTCTCGATATCCTTTTTTTATGTGATAGCATATAATAACATGGGATAGAAATTCAATATCGAACTCAGGCTGTTAATAAATCACTACAGGAAGGTGAAAATTTTTAAATTTTGCTTCCCTGTTACGAATTTTGCCTTCCTGTTACAAATATCGCTTTCCTGTCATGAAATTTGCCTTCCTGTTACGAATTTTGCCTTCCTGTTACGAATTTTGCCTTCCTGTTACGAATTTTGCCTTCCTGTCAAGAATTTCGCTTCCCTGTCATAAAAAAAGGCTTCCCTGGTAAAGAAACTAAGCTTCCAGAGGTCAGTTTTCTTACTTCATCGAGATGATTAGGTTGGAAGAAGCCGGTTTTTGCTTTTCAACCAATTGACGTACTATCAGATTTTTGGTTACCTGGCGGCCAAGCGATTTTAGGTCAATGCTAGCTTTAAGGGTTTCTTCCTGTTTATTCGACATCTTGAATTCAGGTGATTGAATAGTGCCCTGGGTGCTGCTTTTAAATTTATCGGTTACCAGAAAACCACCACTGTAGTTAAAACGAACAGGGATATTTTTGGCCGGATGCCCATCAATGGTTACAAGCACAGTTGCTTTGCCTTGAGCTATTTTTGATTGGGGGCTGGTAGTTACTTTGTCGATGTCATAAGCCAGTTGAAGTGAGTTGACAATGTCACTTAGGGCATCTTTATTAACTTCAAATAAATCAAAATTTCCCTGAGCCGAAGCATACATAGTTTGCTCATTTAAATAACCACTTATGGCATCAATACCGGCAGCATATTGTTCCATGGCCAGTATAAAATCTTTTTCTTTCTGTGCTTCGCGTGCCTGCAAGTATTTTTGCCATGAAAGCTCAAGTGCTTCCTGTTTGCGTTTTGCTTTTAGAGCATAAAACTCACTTTTTGACAAGCGGTAAAATGAATAGCAATAATCCAGGTCTTCCCACTGGTCAACAAATTCGTAGCCTTCTAAGAATTCGTTAGACGTTGCTCTGACGCGGCTCTGAATGTACTCATATACACCTTTGTTGTCTTCCATGCGATACAAGCTTTGTTCGCTTTTTATCTTGGTGCTTATTTGTTTCGATAAATCAGCCAGTGCTTTTTCTTTCGCCTGCTCCTGGTAATATGCGTTTCCTCCAACTTTAGGTGTTGTTCCAATACCATAAAAATAAGTGCTAGAAACAGGTCGTTCCTTTAACCATTGTGGCCTTGATAGTTCCAGTAGTTCAGCTTCCTTTTTTTTTGAAGAACAGCCTGCAACAATGAGTATTATAAGGCTGAGGTATACAAACAATTTCATCTCAGTTAGTTTTCAGGTTTGTAGTTAGTCAGGTTATTCGCAACATGTTGAGAGCACTCTTTTAATAAGTTGCTTTCAAGAGTAGCAATTGATTGGATCTCCTTCTTATTCTTAAAAAGAGCATGTAGTTTTTTATTTGAGTCTTCTGAGTCATACACGCTGTCTTCAGATGAATCCTTGTCAATGTATTTCCAGGTACCTGCTACCAACTGCTTGTAACTGCCATCAAATTTGGCGTAGTGGATTTTATCCTTTTTCTCACCATAGTAACTGTCGGCAAACGCCTTTTCATCTTTATCAATACGATCAAGGTTGTAACTCAGTGAAATGGCAATGCTGTTTTCCTGCGAATATTCGTAATAGCGTACTTTGGTATATTTTACCTTTTGCTCCTTCAGTTTAGTTTCAGGGTTGGTTACTTCAACTATTTGCTTTAGATAACCTTTCTTTTCTTTTCTGTGAAGTTGCCCCTTTGATTTTATGTACTTATCAATGCGTGCTGTTAAAATGGTTTTGGCCTCAAATTCAGGGCCAAATTGCTTTGCGTACTTTAAAGCCAGACTGAGGTCTTTTGTTTTGGTCCAGTCAGGTACAGTTTTAATCGCTTCATCGCTAATGAGTTGATAAAAAGGAGATTTGATCTGCGATAGCTCACTTACTACGCTGTTTTTCATTGTTGAAGTGTAGTTTCTGTAGTTTCTGTATTTGTACGAGAAAGGTAAAATAGCAACAGTCACTTTTGCTTCATCAAGACACATATTTTGCAGTTCAATGCTGTTTTTGTAGCCTTTTGTGGCCGAGTTGATGGTGTTGAAATCGGCATATGCACTTCTGAACTGTTCTGTTTGAATCAGTTGATTGCCGTGTCGGTAAACCGGCTCATATTTAGCGGTTATCCATTGTGTTTGAACGTCCTTAAAGCTTTTGTCAATTGAGAGTATTTCAGCAAATTGTGTTTCAGCATTTTTAAATTCCTCAAGACTGAGGGCTTTCATGCCTTGCTGGTACAATATGTCAAGGTATTTGTCCTTGACCTCCAGGTAATACTCTTTTTGTTCTTCCGACATTATTAATTTAACACCAAGGGCCGATAGCTGCCTGTAGTAACTTTCGGCTTCCCTGTATGCGTAGACGGCGTCCTTTGCAGTTCCGTTATTATATTGCTTTTGAAAAACTTCAACTTTATCTTCCAAAACAAGTTGTCCTGTTCTTTGAAGACCCAGTTTAGCGTCTATGTTATTTTTATTGGCCTTGAGTGATTTATAATAAAGCGCTGCGGCGTCGGAGTATAATCCGGCTTCGTCAAACTTCTGGGCTTTATTGTAATTGCGTTTACTGGCACATGCTGATAGTAGCAAGAGACCAATAAGTATTGGTAATAGTTGTTTCATTTCCGATTCGAGTTATTCAATTTGAAGTATTGAACGTGAATATTCAAAAAGTGTTCCGATTTATAAAGGATTAATTTAGATTTGTTGTAATAACCAACTAATCGTGTAATTATGAGATTGATTAAACGTCTGGATATAAGTCATAATATCAGACAATTAATGAGTAACTGGGGACTGCTGATAATACTAACGTTTACAATTTTTGTTTTGCCATTACTTACCAGCTTTGTCCGGTTTCGTTTGTTTGAAATATTTATTAGTCTGATTGTTCTAATTTCCACTATAGCCACAAGTGAGGAGGGAAAGCCCAAGGTGATTTTTCAGGTTATTATTGCTTTTGTCGCTATCTGGGTGACCCGTGTTGCCGATTTAGTGGTGATTAATTATTTGGCAACGATATGGCTGGTCGTTTTCTTTATGTTGAGGGTGTTGAAGTTTGTTAGACGCTTATCGCGAAAAGAGGATGTAAACAGTCTGGTAATAATTGAAGCGATTAATGGTTATCTGTTAATTGGTGTTGGTTTTGGAATTTTGATAGATATGGTTACATACCGGTTTGCCGGAGCTTTTAATTTCGGAGAAACAACACAGGTAAACCATATTTACGATTCCTTTTATTATACTTTTGTTTCTATGACCACATTGGGCTATGGTGATTTATTACCGGTTACGCCGGTGGCTAAATCATTGGCCTTGATGATTACTTTATGTGGGCAGTTCTATCTGGTCATTATTATGGCACTACTTGTGGGGCGACTATTGACCAGTTCTGACCCAAAGGAATAAGCAGAGAATATTAGTTTGTCGCTCTGGCGCAAAACCTTCAAAACCTTCGTGACCATTGTGTCGTCGTGGTAAGGTATTAAAATAAGCTTCTTGTTGTAATATAAACCACTAGGGCACAAAGTTCACAAAGTTCGTTGTCATTTCAGTTTTCTTCGTTTTCTTCGTGACTTCGTGGTAAGGAATAAAAATACGCTTCTTGTTTATATTAGCATACTTAACAACTCACCTTCAGTTGTTGTATATCCCTTCATCAAGTTAGCAGTCAGGCACGAGTGAACCGGAAGAATTCCCAGCATATCGCCAATCTTAACTTTATCGAAGTTTTCTTTTCCCATTTTTATAATGCCATGCTCCTGCGATAGTTTGGCTATATATCCTAATTGCTTTGAGGTATCCCAATTATATCCATTCAGTGGCACAACGGTACCCAATTGAGCACGTCCTTCAATTGTGATCTGATCTTTTGAAAAGTGCACGGCACCGCCATGGATTATAATCTCACCACGCTCCGGGTGTTTGGCAACAACAGGGCAGGCCATGGCTACGGCAATGTCGCTTAGGCTACACGAGCCAAGACTGGCTTGCATAGTGTCGTAAAAAGCGAAATTGCCCGGGCGAATTTCATCAAAGCCTTCAAAGTTATGCGATAGAGAACATGAAGGTGTATCTCCATAGGATATTTGTATCAACGGAAAATCATTGGCCATAAATGTTTTAAGAGCCAGTAATTGCTGACGCGATGATTCCATAATATTGATGATTTCATCTTTAGAATCAGTATTGTAAGTATGTCCGGCATGGCAGAGGAAGCCTATGAATATTAAATTCCTACATGTCTTAAGTTCTTTTAAAAGAGCTTGCATGCTTTCGTAGTCTTCAGCATTAACGCCAGTACGCCCATAGCCTGTGTCGGTCTTTACATAGGTGCCAACCGGGTTAGTCAGGTTTTGCTCAAGGGCATGGATTGTATCAGTTGATTCAACAACAATATTAAGGTTGATTTTAGATGCCAGTTCATTAATAGTCGACCATTCGAGAATGTTAGCCGGAAAAGCAATGGTTATATCTTTCCAGCCGTTTTGAGCAAAATATACGGCCATTTTAACCGACGAAACCGTTATACATTCCACACTAAAATCACGAAACCAATTCCCAACTTCAGCTGATTGATGTGTTTTAAAATGAGGACGGAATAGCACATTGGCATTTTTAGCCTTGGTAGCCATGCGCTCTATACTAGCCATACATTTGGCTTTATCAAGTAGTAGTGTTGGTTGTGTCAGCATCTTCAATGTGTTTGCTGCAAATATAGCTATTCCTCCTATAGTGTAATTGGCTTCAGGGATGAAAACAGAACGTGACTATAGGAATGATGTTTGATGTTGATTCGTCACAAGAATTAATCAATCTAAATAAGCACAAAAAAAGAGGCCAATCTGTTGAAAGGCCTCTCTATATAACTTTTAGTTACTAAGTAACTATGTGTTTTTTTACATGAAAACAAACTTCAGCACAAACAATACAGCCAGGACATAAGCTACAATTGAGATGTCTTTGTGTTTGCCTGTAAGCAGTTTTAAGACCACATACGACAGGATACCAAATACAATACCTTCTGCAATAGAGAATGTTAAAGGCATCATAATTAAGGTAAAGAATGCAGGAATTGACTCAGTGAAATCATCTAAATCCAGGTTCTGAATTGGTGTCATCATCATTACACCTACTAAAACCAATGCCGGAGCTGTTGCTGCAGCAGGAATCATAAGGAATAATGGTGATAAGAACAATGCCATGATGAATAATCCGGCAGTTGTTAAAGCAGTTAAACCAGTACGTCCGCCTTCGGCAACTCCGGATGCTGATTCAACGTATGTTGTAACAGTTGAGGTACCTAATGCAGCACCAACAGTTGTACCAATTGAATCGGCCATAAGAGCCTGCTTTACATTAGGAATGCGACCATCTTTGTTAATCATCTTAGCCTTTGTTGAAACACCAATAAGTGTTCCAACGGTATCGAACATATCAACAAATAAGAATGTAAACAATACGGTAATCATTGTGAAAATTCCCTCTGCTGAGTTAACCCAAGTCCAGTCAAATTTCCATGCGATAGATGAAATTGAAGGAACAGAGAAATCGAAGTGAGGTAATTGGGTCACGCCAATTGGTAATCCTACTAATGTTGTAATGATCATACCAATCAATAACGCACCTTTAACCTTAAGCGCTAATAATGATCCTGTTATAACAATGCCACCAAGTGCCAAAAGAACAGCTCCGCTTTTCATATCGCCTAAGTGTACAAATGTTGCATCGTGTGCTACAATAATGCCTGCATTTTTCATTCCAATGAATGCAATGAATAATCCAATACCCACTGAAATGGCATTCTTAATACTACCCGGAATGGCATTAATAATCAGCTCTCTGATGTTGAAAGCAGTCATTAAAATAAACAAGATACCTTCTAAGAATACAGCAGTTAAAGCAAACTGCCAGCTCATACCCATACCGATACAAACACCAAAAGCAAAGAAAGCATTTAGTCCCATGCCTGGAGCTAAAGCAAAAGGTAACTTAGCCCAAAGTGCCATTACCAGGGTACCAATAGCAGCTGAGATAGCTGTAGCAGTAAAAAGAGCACCTTTGTCCATGCCTGTCGCCGAAAGAATATCAGGGTTAACAGCCAGGATGTAGGCCATTGTCATAAACGTTGTAATACCAGCGATTACTTCCGTTTTAACAGTGGTTTTATTTTCTGATAATTTGAAGAATTTTTCTAACATGATCGTACTAAGTTAAATTAGAAAGTCCACTTAACAGCTAAAGTTGGGTTTACCATAAAACCGTCATTTAATGCAAAATTGTTACTCATCTCAATCTCTCCACCAAATGAGAAGTTTTTATTAGCATTATACCAGATTTGTGGTTCAGTAAGGAATACATATTCTTTCATTCCTTTAAAAGAACCGTTATCATTAAGAACAGCAACGTCTTCCCTCCAAAAGTCAGCGAACCCTGTTAAAGATAGTTTTCCTTCAAGTAAATGAATACCCCAAACGGCAGTAAGTTGGAATCCTGTAAGATTATCGCCATCTTCTTTACCATCTTTTATTTGCTTTAAGTTAGCTTGAAGAGTCAGTACCTTTGAGAAATCAGCATTGTTAAAAGTGTATTGCCCACCAATTAACCATGCATTTTTTAATGGAAAACCATAGTTAGGATCCCCTGGATAGTCAGTGTTTTCTCCTAATGCCACACCACCATTGTATTCTAAACGTGGTTCAAACTTCTGAGTCTCATTCCATTTGAAGCTACGGGCAATTTCCCAATAAGCCAGTGATACACCGTTGTCAACATCTCTGGTGTCATTGCTGTAGTCAAGGTCAACAAAGAAGAAAGTGCTACCATACTTGTCTGGCTTAAACATTTCTAATGTTGTCGTAATTTGCTTACGCTCGTCACCAAAGTCATAGTGTACCTGTAAGTTCTGGGCTTTTGCAACTACCCCAATAGCCAAAGCGGCGACCAATGAAAATACGATTCTTTTCATAAGTGATGTGTAATTAATAGTTTATACAAATGTTATTGATGGCGCAAAAGTAAGTATATTTTTGATTCGAATAATGATTAATTTCTGCAATTGTTTGGCGAATTGCTTATTTATAGTGATTAAACGTTGTTACTGTATGTCATACTTCATTGAATGCTTGTGAAACTTATTGTCACTTTTCTTTCTTTTTATAAATCCCTTAAAGAGATTGCGATACCAGTTAACTTCCTTCTTATATGCTTTAAGACTATTGATTTTATCTCCAAGCGAGAATTGTACTATTGTTTTCGGTGAGATGTAGGTATATATGCTTTCAATTATGTTAGAGTCTTTGTTTGTTTCAGTATATGACACGTCGGATGTGTTAGCAAGTAGTTTTACGCCATTGCTTTTACATGTTATTTGTAATTGACTAATATGGGAGTTGTATATTTTTATGCTTTCATCACTCATTTCTTTTGAATATTTGCCTCCAATATCCATTATTGGCCTAACCTGAATTGCATCTATGCTATAATTTTCAATGAAATTATGGAATAATAATAAATCCTCCAGATTGTCATTGTTGACGGTGTAGTTTATTCGCAGTTTAATTTGACTTCCTTCCTTTTTAATGTCAGATATTTTTGTAATCAGATTAATAAATTTATCGAATTGCCCATTGATCATGAAGCGTTCGTATGATGCTTTTGTTAATCCATGTGCAGATAAAATTATTTCATTAACACCGATCTGATGCATGCGATCAATTTGCTGATTTCTCAGTAAAAGTCCGTTTGTAACAAGGCTGATATTAGGTACTTTGTGCAGTGCTGCTAACTCTAGCAAGTTCATAAAGTTATTATTTATGGTAGGCTCTGCTCCACAACCTAAAACAACTTGCAGCGCCTGTGGAAAGAATATCCTGGCAATGTCTTCCATATTCTTTTCTGAGAAACTTCCCTTGCTGGCTTTTCTATATTCTTTATTGCTAAAATAACACATTTGACACCGTAAATTACATGATAGTGCAGGATCAATTCTCAGAGACAGGTGTCTGAACCCTAATTTAGAAACAAAAAATAAGCCGATGGTCTTCAGTCTTTGGCTTTTAATTTTTTTATATAGCTTTAAAAGGGAGTAGAAGTTTAAATAGCGCTTCATTGGTAATCTTTATTTCGTATACTTTATGCAAACGAATATAGATACAACTTATTTTATTGACAGAATGTTTAAATTAAATATATCTGTTTGTTTTTCACTATACCAACATCTATATTTGTACACTTTTTAAAATTAAGGGTAAAATATTGAATTAATGAGCGCAAAATTTCCGGAATATAAAGGATTGAATTTGTCTCAGGTGAACAAAGATGTTTTGAAAACCTGGGAGGAAAATGGAGCATTTGAAAAAAGCATCACTACCAGAGAAGGTAAACCGACGTTCGTGTTCTACGAAGGACCACCGTCTGCTAACGGTATTCCTGGTATTCACCACGTGATGGCGCGTACCATTAAGGATATTTTTTGTCGTTTTAAAACACAGCAGGGTTTCCATGTGAAGCGCAAAGCCGGTTGGGATACACACGGTTTACCAG
Source organism: Bacteroidales bacterium (assembly GCA_022361295.1). GTDB lineage: Bacteria > Bacteroidota > Bacteroidia > Bacteroidales > Marinilabiliaceae > Carboxylicivirga. The sequence continues at coordinate 1,012 of JAKSBD010000302.1, read as the reverse complement.
TTGAATTAGGTGTTGAAAAAGCTTTAGGCATCACCAAGGAAGATATTGGAAAAACCATTACTGTTGCTGAATATAATGAAGCTTGCCGTAAGGATGTGATGAAATACACTGACCTGTGGGAAGATTTAACGCATAAAATGGGTTACTGGGTTGATATGGATGATCCGTATATTACCTACGATAACCGCTATATCGAAACATTGTGGTGGCTCTTGAAAGAGCTGTATAAAAAAGGTATGCTATATAAAGGCTATACCATTCAGCCATATTCACCGGCCGCAGGTACCGGTTTATCAACACATGAGTTGAATCAGCCGGGTTGTTACCGCGATGTGAAAGATACTACATGTACTGCTCAGTTTAAGATTGTGCGCAATGAGGTGTCTGAGAAGTTATTTGAAGGAGATGAAGATTTAAGCTTCCTGGCATGGACAACTACACCATGGACTTTACCATCAAATACTGCTTTAGCAGTCGGGCCAAAAATTGAATACGTAAAAGTTAAGTCATATAACCCATATACCGGTGCACCTGTGTCGGTTATCGTTGCCAAATCACTGGTTAATAATTATTTCAATCCAAAGAATGCTGAATTGGATTTTGATGCATATCAGCCTGGAGATAAAAAGATTCCATTTAAAGTCGTTGCTGATTATAAAGGAACCGACCTGGAGGGTGTTCGCTACGAGCAATTAATGCCATGGGTGAAGCCTGATGGTGACGCATTCCGTGTTATTTTGGGTGATTATGTAACCACTGAAGATGGTACAGGTATTGTACATATTGCTCCTACCTTTGGTGCCGATGATGACCGTGTGGCTAAGGTGGCAGGTATTGCACCACTTATTTTAATCGATAAAGAAGGTAAGCGTCAGCCAATGGTTGACAAGTCCGGTAAGTTCTTCAAAATTGAGGATTTAGATGAGGCTTTCGCGTCCGAGTTCGTGAATAAAGAGGCCTATGGTGAATACGCCGGTCGTTATGTGAAGAATGATTACGATGCTTCATTAGG
>JAKSBD010000511.1 GCA_022361295.1 Bacteroidales bacterium | reverse complement strand
CAGTAGAACCATTCACTGCTGAATAAGATTATTGAAAAGATTATTAAATCTCCTGTTTTTATTACTTTCGTAATAATTTCAGGAGATTTTTTTTACTCGAAAACCATATAACGGTATGTTGACGTTAAAATTTATACAGGATAACAAAGATTTAGTCGTTGAACGTCTTAAAATTAAGAACTTCGACGCTTCAGAGGTTGTAAATGCAATCATCGATTTAGATAATAAAAGAAAAGCGACTCAGGTTGAGGCAGAATCATTTCAACAAGAAATGAATGCGCTGTCTAAAGAGATTGGTCAACTGTTTAAATCGGGTAAAGCAGAAGAAGCAAATAAGGCTAAAGCTCGAACCGGCGAATTAAAGGAGAACATTAAAGATCTAAATACAACATTGGATGAAATTACAGCTCAGCTGAATGAGCAACTGGTTTCATTACCAAATATTCCTAACGAAATTGTGCCGCCAGGTAAGGGAGAGGAAGATAATGTTGAAGTGACCAATGGTGGTACTATGCCACAACTGGAGGTTAAAGAACCGCATTGGGATTTAATTAAAAAATACGACCTGATCGATTTTGAGTTGGGTACCAAAATTACAGGAGCTGGTTTTCCGGTATATAAAGGTAAAGGCGCTCGTTTGCAACGTGCGTTAATCAACTTTTTCCTTGATGAAGCAGAGAAAGCCGGTTATAGCGAAGTAATTCCTCCTTTGGTTGTAAACGAAGATTCTGGTTTTGGAACAGGTCAGCTTCCTGATAAGGAAGGTCAGATGTACCATGTAACTGCTGATAACCTTTACTTGATACCAACAGCAGAGGTGCCGGTAACCAATATTTTCCGCGATGTAATTTTAAAAGCATCAGAAATGCCGGTGAAGCATTGTGCATACTCTGCTTGTTTCCGACGTGAGGCAGGTTCGTGGGGATCTCATGTACGTGGATTGAATCGCTTACACCAGTTTGATAAAGTAGAAATTGTGCAAGTGGCACATCCCGATCATTCGTATGAGATACTTGATAAGATGGTGGCGCATGTACAAACGCTTGTTGAAAAATTAGAATTACCATGGCGTATCTTACGTTTATGTGGTGGTGATTTAAGTTTTACATCAGCATTAACTTACGATTTTGAAGTATACTCGGCAGCCCAGGAGCGTTGGTTAGAGGTTAGTTCCGTTTCCAACTTCGAAAGCTACCAGGCCAATCGTTTAAAGCTACGTTATAAAGAAGATGGCGAAAAGAAAGCACAACTGGCTCATACCTTAAATGGTAGTGCTTTGGCTTTACCACGTATTGTTGCGGCCATTCTGGAAAATAATCAAACGCCTGAAGGCATCAAGGTGCCTGAAGTATTGGTTCCTTATACAGGTTTCGATATTATTAAATAGGCAGAAATAAGAACTGAAGAGTTAAGATGTGAGAGATGAGATGATTTACATCATATCAATCATCTCAATACTCACTTCTAATTAAAATACTAGCTTCTGCCTGTATATTATCATTAAACAAATTACCCATGTATATATTCAACACCACTTTTATGATTGATGATGCCATTGTTGAGGATTGGAAACAATGGATGAGCCGTAACTATATCCCTACTATGAAGGATTTGGTTAAGAGCATTCGCGTTGAGTTATACGAAGTGATGGCTGTGGTTGAAGAAGGAAATACCAATTATTCCTGCCAGATGCAGGTAACTAATCCTGCCGATTTAGACACGATAAATAAATATAACGCCATTCTTATTAATAATGCCAAAGGAACGTTTGGAGAAAAGTGCATGACCTTCAGTTCTATTCTTAATGAAGTTAAGGTTGGCTAAAGAACGTATCATATTAGGGATTGACCCTGGAACTACCGTTATGGGGTATGGTATTATTCGCTGTGTTGGCAATAAGGCCGATATGGTTACTATGGGGGTGCTTGAACTTCACAAATACGGCGATCATTACCTTAAGCTGCAAAAGATTTTTGAGCGAGTGGTTCAATTGGTGGAAACTTACCATCCGGATGAGTTGGCTATTGAAGCACCTTTCTATGGCAAAAATGTGCAGTCGATGCTTAAGCTCGGACGAGCACAGGGCGTAGCTATGGCAGCGGGGTTATCGCGTTCGGTACCTATATTCGAATATGCCCCATTGCGCATTAAGCAGGCTATTACCGGAAACGGAAGGGCTTCAAAGGAACAGGTAGCTATGTTGCTTCAAAACCTGCTTAAGATAAAGGAATTGCCTAAGTACCTTGATGCTACAGACGGATTAGCTGCTGCTTATTGTCATTTTCTTCAGAATCAACGTGTCAATATCTCCGGTGGTGCTAAAAGCTGGAAGGAGTTTATGAGTCAGAATCCGGGCCGTGTCAAAAAATAATTCTTATTCTCTAAATACCAATGTCATTAAGACGGGTCTACATCAATCTGAAACGTAACATATCGGAACTCTTGTTGTGCCTGTAAGCTAAAAATTGCCTCGCGCATTAGATGCTTTACCTTGGCAGGAGATGCTTTTTTCTCCATCTTGATAAGTATCTTCTTAATGTACAGATTTTGTATGCGATTGATAACCGGTGCCTGAGGTCCTAAAACTCTGTTGCCGAATATAACACGCAATTGCTCAGCCAAAAGGTGCGATGCTTTATTGGTAATGCGCTGGTCTTTGTGCTTAATGGTAATGTTAATAAGTCGGTAGAAAGGCGGATATTTAAACATTTGCCGTTCTTCGAGTTGGCCATTGTAGTGGTTGCTGAAGTTATGGTTAATTACATCCATTATAACAGGATGCTTGGGGTTGGAAGTTTGAAGTACCACCAAGCCCTGCTTGTTTTTACGACCGGCCCGCCCGCTAACCTGTGTCATTAATTGGTAACTGCGCTCAAATGCTCTGAAATCAGGATAATTTAACATGTTATCGGCATTCAATATGCCTACCACACTTACATTATCAAAGTCGAGGCCTTTGGAAATCATCTGCGTGCCTATGAGGATATGAACCTCTCCATTCTCAAATTTCTTGATAATCTTATCATAGCCCGATTTACTTCGCGTAGTGTCTAAATCCATACGTGCCACTTTATGATCCGGATAAAGCAGGCTCATTTCTTCCTCAATCTTTTCAGTTCCAAAGCCCCTTGTTTCAATGGCCGGACTATGGCAAGCCGGACAAACGGTTGGTAACTGCATGGTGTGGTTACAGTAGTGACAAACCAACTGATTGAGGTGCTTATGGTAAGTCATGGATACATCGCAATTGACACACTTGGCCACATAGGCACATTGTCCACATTCTATAAAAGGACTGAAGCCCCGGCGGTTTTGAAATAAAATGACTTGTTCGCCTTTCAGCAACGCTTCGTCAATCTTCTCAAGAAGAAGCGGGGAAAAATGCGAGTTCATCTGTTTTTTGCGTTTGGCTTCACGCACATCCACGGCTTTGATTTCTGGCAGTTTAATACCTTCGAATCGTTGGGTTAACTCCACTAATGCATATTTTCCCTGTTGAGCATTGAAGTACGATTCGATGGATGGTGTGGCAGTGCCTAACAATGTTTTGGCGCCAAAAAGATTGCCTAAAACAATAGCAGCATCGCGTGCATGATACCGGGGTGCAGGATCAAATTGCTTATAGGTATTCTCATGTTCCTCATCAACTATAATAAGGCCCAGGTTGGAAAAAGGCAGAAATACAGATGATCGAACCCCTACTATCAATTGATAATTTCGTTGTTTTCTCAGGTTATTCCATACTTCAACCCGCTCGGCGTCGGCAAACTTACTATGGTAGATGCCCATTTTGTTGCCAAAGTGTTTCTGCAAGCGTGAGGTGATTTGAGTTGTTAATGCAATTTCGGGTAATAGGTACAATACTTGTTTGCCTTGTTGTAATTGTTCTTCAATCAGGTGAATGTAAATCTCGGTCTTTCCACCTGAAGTAACACCATGAAGCAGGGTAACATCATGTGTTTCAAATCCTGTTTTTATGGCATCATAAGCGGTTTGTTGTACCTCGCTGAGCGCGTTGGCTGTTTTTACCTCTTTTTCATCAAGATCAAGGCGGTCTATCGCTTGCTCCTGCTCCAATAAGATATTCTTTTTACAAAGTTCCTTTATGGCAGCCTGGCTGGCATTGGCATTTTTTAATAATTCAGACTTGCTTACCTGCTGGTTGGTAATGGCACCTGTCAGTCCTCCGACTGATGAAAGCAAAGTCATAAGAAGCTCTTGTTGCTTAGGAGCTCTCGATAATTTGTCAAATACCTTTTGAAGTGCTTCTTCCGATTGACAATCAGGGTGGAGGGATATAACTTTTTTGGTTTTTGCCTTATAGCTTTCCTTTAAACGTTCATTGATAAAAACCGCATTGTATTCCAATAAACGCTTAATAACAGGTAAACTGTTTCTTAAGCCACTAAGTTGATTCACATCGTTGATCGAACATACTTTTTTACCGGCAATAATATCAAGCACCTTATTTTCTTTGTCAGATAATGGTGATTCAGCTACAAAATCTGCATTGTAGATAATGCGTGTTTCACTTTCCATCTTCATACCCGAGGGAAGGGCTGCTTTGTATACTTCTCCCAGTGTGCATTGGTAATAGTCGGCCAGCCAGTTCCAAAACTTCAGCTGATAAGCATTTACCACAGGCTCATCGTCCAATATTGAAATAATATCTTTCGTCTCGTACTCTTCTGGTTGACTATGATGTAGTTTGTATACAATACCCGAATACACTTTCTTCTTTCCAAATGGCACAACTACTCGTTTTCCAACAACAGTAAGGTGTGTTAAATCATCCGGCACAGAATAAGTAAATAATCTGGGCAAAGGCACTGGCAGTATAATATCGATAAAAAGAGGCTTGCTACTCATCAATGAAATTTGAATGTGTAAAGCTAACAAATCTTCCTATCATCAGTTCATCAATGATTTCAATACTTTCAATAACAATTGTAACTTCGTAATAAAAACAACAGCGCATGAAACTTACCGCTCTGATTGACAACAAGCAAAAAGTAAAGCAGCTTAAATGCGAGCATGGTTTATCGTTTCTTCTTGAAATTAATAATTGTGTCATTCTCTTCGATACAGGTCAGTCAGATAAGTTTATTCACAATGCAAAAGCACTTAATTTTGATCTTGGTACTGTTGACTACGTGGTTGTAAGCCACGGACACTATGATCATGCCGGTGGGTTGCCGATTTTTTTAAGGATGAATAAGAAAGCTAAAGTTTTTATTCATAAGCAAGCCTTTAAAGAACGGTTTTCTCGATCGTCAGTTATGGTAAAAGAAAACGGCATTCCATGGCGAAATGAATTAAGTGAGTTCAGCGATAGGATTACTTTTGTTGAAAAAGATACTGTCATTATGCCTGGTGTTCAGATAATGAGTTCTATACAAGCCAAAGCAGGTTATGAAGTTGTAAATGAGCGCCTGGTAGTTAAGAAGAATGATACATACGTTCCAGACGAATTTGATGACGAACTTGTTTTGGTTGCCTGTGAAAATCAAAAAAACCTTGTTTTAGCCGGTTGTGCACATACAGGTATTGTAAATATTCTCCATGCTGTTAGTGAAAGGTATGGTTATGCATCATTTGACTGTGTTGCAGGTGGGCTGCACTTAAATGGTCAGCATGAGAGTGCGATTAGTGATATCATAAATGCTGTAAAAGAGTTTGAAGTTAAAAAATGGGCCATTAACCATTGTACCGGCGACCAGGCTCATAAGCAGTTTGCTGAAGCCTTTGTTGAAAAGGTTGTTTATTTTGGAACAGGT
>JAKSBD010000625.1 GCA_022361295.1 Bacteroidales bacterium | reverse complement strand
TAAAGTGGTGGTTCCCATACCATCGCGGCGTGCTACATTCTTTGCTCCACCTTCAGCCACAAAACCATCCAGCTCACAAGCCATATTGGATAGGTGAATGGCATCAAAGTAATCGCTACCCGATTTGGTCACAACCAACTTCACGTTATCCTTAATTGGCTCATCAAACCACATGGCATCGATGTTATCTTCAGGTACACAAAGCAACAAAGGAATATTATTGTCTGAACACACGCGTGCAAAAGCACGGGCCGTATTACCGGCTGATGCCACAACTAAAACAGTACCATCATCGGTTTTTAATCGTCCGCCAACTGAGTAAGCTTCCGTTTCTTTAAAAGAACAAGTACGGAAGTTGGCTCCTTTCTCGGGCCAGTAGCCACTAAACGTAATGTGTAAATCAGACAGTCCAAGGTATTTGGCTAAGCCTTCACTTTTATATGTAACAGGAGCCGATGATCCTTCCAGCATTTTATGAACAGGTAACCAGTCAGCAAATCGAAAGACACCATAAGATGCATCTTTCACCTCAATTTGTTTTTTATTATAAATAGCTCTTACCAAGCTGCATTCATGCTCATTGGGAGCATCCAGTGTCCAACCTTCATCTTCAAACTGATTACCGGTTTTAACAGACTCCAACTTGTATGGAGTGGCATTGAATTCTTTAGTCATTGTAACGTAGTGTTCTTTGAGCCACAAAAATAGAAGTTTTGCCCGGCTTGAAGAAAGATAGAGAAGAAAAACATAGTGTTTTAATAGATTAACAGTCAACAAAGCTGATTAAGTGAATATTAAAAATAAACAATTACACCCAAGCTAATACATCTGTACACCACCCCATTTGCCAACCTTGCGTATTTTTACCTTATAAAACAATTGAAAAATGAACCTTAAATTATTTACGCCTCTATTTTTAATCCTGCTCTTATTAAGTTGTCAAACAAAAAAGCAGCAACAGCATCCTAACATTATATACATATTAGCAGATGATATGGGATATGGCGATGTGAGGGCACTTAATGAAGCCTCCAAAATACCAACTCCACATCTTGATAAAATGGTTGCCAATGGTATGTCTTTCAGTGATGCACATAGTAATTCAGCCGTGTGTACACCCACACGTTACGGTACCTTAACAGGACGCTATTGCTTCAGAAGCAGGTTGAAAAGCGGGGTGCTTGTCGGGCATGAACCTGCCCTTATTGAAGATAGCATAACAACTGTTGCACAACTACTGAAGAATGCCAATTATCAAACGGCCTGTATTGGAAAATGGCATTTGGGTTTAAACTGGGCTAAAAAAGACACCACCAAAGCATTGTTTCACGGAGGCAACCTTTGGGATATTTTCAATACTGATAATGTTGATTACGCCAGTCGTGTGAATGGGGGCCCTTGCGACCTGGGCTTTGATTATTCTTTTATCATCCCGGCATCGCTTGACATAGCGCCATATGTATATCTTGAAAATGACAAAGCTACAGCACCTGTTAGCAGGCAAGTACCCTTTTATAAAGATGAGTCTGCCAGGGGCATATGGTTTCGCCGGGGGGATGTTGCTGATGACTTTGACCATACTACTGTTCTTGAAACAATAACACAAAAAGCGGTGCATTACATTGAAAACAGCCATAATGATCAACCGTTCTTTCTATATTTCCCTCTCACTTCACCACACACGCCATGGTTTCCGTCGGAAGAGTTCAAAGGACAATCTGAAGCAAGTGTTTATGGCGATTTTGTATGCATGACAGATGCTGTTGTTGGTCAAATCATAGATGCTCTCGAAGTTAAAGGTATTACTGACAATACCTTGCTAATTTTCACCTCCGACAACGGTTCGCATTGGCTATCTGCTGATATTGAAAAGTTCAATCATAAAGCTAATGCAAGCTATAGTGGTATGAAATCAGATATCTGGGAAGGTGGTCATCGGGTTCCATTTATTGTGCATTGGCCCGACCAAATAACATCATCACGAAAAAGTGATGCCCTCATTAGTTCTACAGACCTCATGGCTACATGCGCACAACTGACCAATCAGGCTATGCCCCAAACGGCCCTTGACAGTTATTCCTTTTTATCAGGCATAATTGGTGAAAAGCACAAAAATGGATTAAGACAAACAATTGTTCATCACTCTGTCAATGGAACCTTTGCCATACGCGAGGGCAAATGGAAACTAATTGATGCAAAAGGTTCAGGAGGTTGGTCACTGCCGGAAGATAAGTGCGCTGCACACCCGCCCCAACAACTTTACAATATGCTGACTGACACTGAAGAGAAAATCAACCTGTACCATGATAAACCTGAAGTGGTGAATCACCTGAATAAGCTTCTGGATATCTATAAAAAAGGTAACGAAGTAAAAAGGTAGCAAAGCAAAAAGGCTGTTTCGTAATGAAACAGCCTTTCCTAATTATATCTAATTGCTATTAAGCTTCCGCTAAATCAGGCTTATAGAATCCTAAATCATCGATTGATGAGTTAAAGATGAAACCAGCTTTTGCATGGTTATCCGCTTTACCATGAGCAATAAAAATCTCAGCCGATGTTTTGAATTTATCGTTACGCTGCGTATCGTGTAACAATAAGTAACCCATTACAATGTTACCGGCCATTTCCACCATACGGCGAGCCTGATAATCAACATACTCAAGGTCTTTAACACCAACAACTGTCTTAACAACACGCTCATACTCATCAGTCATACCAATTAAAGTACGACGCAATGCGTGTAACTCAGGCTTTAATTCCATCATTTCGAACTCACGTATACGGTCAAGATATCCACCTGTTGTTACACCGCGGATAGCAGCTACAACCTGCAACTGAGTTGTTCCTTCATAGATAGAAGTAATACGGGCATCACGATAAATACGCTCAACCGGATAGTCCTTCATAAAACCAGAACCACCGTGAATCTGTACTGCATCGTAAGCCAACTGGTTACTGTATTCTGAAGTCATACCTTTCAATAGTGGCGTGAAGAAATCAGCCAACTTCTGGTAACGCTTCATCTCTTTACGCTCTTCCGGCTCAAGCTTACGCTCTTCCGAAATGTGCATGTATGTTTTGTAGATGTCAACGTAGCGCGATGTTTCATACAATAATGTACGACCAGCATCTAGCTTGGCCTTCATTGTTGCCAACATTTCATAAACAGCAGGGAACTGGATAATAGGCTTACCAAACTGCTCACGCTCTTTGGCATATTCTAAAGCTTCGCGATAAGCAGCCTCACAAACACCAACTGACTGAGCACCGATACCTAAACGGGCACCATTCATCAGAGCCATTACATATTTGATTAATCCCATTTTGCGGTTACCAACCAACTCGGCAGGTGCATCTTTGAACACCAACTCACAGGTAGGCGAACCTTTAATACCCATTTTGTTCTCCAGACGACGAACGATTACCGATTTGTGGTTACGGTCATAAATAAACATTGATAATCCACGACCATCTTGTGTACCTTCTTCCGAGCGAGCCAGAACTAAAGCGATATGTCCATCACCATTGGTAATAAAGCGCTTAACACCATTTAATACCCATTTACCATCTTTCATTTCAGCTTTTAACTGAACGGCCTGAAGGTCAGAACCTGCATCAGGCTCTGTTAAGTCCATTGCCATCGTTTCACCGTGCGATACGCGTGTTAAGAAACGTTCTTTCTGGTCTTCATCTGCAAACTCGTTGATTGTTTCAGCACAATCCTGTAATCCCCAGATATTAACAAAACCAGCATCGGCACGCGATACAATATCAGCAGCCATAATATAAGGAACGATTGGGAAGTTCAGACCATCGTACTTACGAGGCAGGGTGATTCCCATCAAACCAGCTTTTACCAGGGCATCAAGGTTTTCCTGAGTTCCTTTGGCATAAACCACTTCGTTATCAACGATTTTCGGACCTTCCTGGTCAACGCTTTCAGCATTTGGAGCAACGATATCGCCACAAATCTCCCCTACAATCTCCAAAACTTTATCATAGCTATCCATGGCATCTTCAAAGTCCATGGGCGCATAATCATATTTATCTTTATCAGCAAAATTGCGCTCTTTTAAAGCTACAATCTTCTTCATCAACGGATGATCCAGGTGGAATTTCAAATCCGGGTTATCTGTGAAAAAATTTGCCATTGTGTTTTTTATTTTGATTCCCTTGCGGGAGTCTGATCCAACAATAATTTTAGTTTTTAGACTATTAGACGATAGATTGTTAGACTTTTAGAGGGTAAATACCCACATGTTTATTGGTCTCACATCTACATATCTATTAGTCTCATGTCTATAAGTCTATTTTGTGTTCTCCTTATAGAACTTAATTAATTTAGGCACCACTTCACCTATATCACCAGTGATAACATAATCGGCGATTTTATTAATTGGTGCATTAGGATCATTGTTAATGGCAATGATCATAGACGACTCTTCCATACCTGCCGTGTGCTGAATCTGACCTGAGATACCACAAGCGATGTATAACTTAGGTCGAACAGTGACACCTGTCTGCCCAATCTGACGCTCATGACCAGCATAGCCGGCGTCAACAGCAGCACGTGAAGCTCCTACTTCACCACCCAGCACATGTGCCAACTCTTCTAACTGAGCAAAGTTCTCTTTAGAACCAACACCATAACCACCGGCTACGATAATTGAAGAGTTTTTGATGTTAACCTTTGATTTTTCCATGTGGCGTTCAATCACTTTCACCACTAAATCTTCAGGCTTTAATATTTTATCTACGTCAATGTTGTTAACTTTTCCTTTGTAGTTAGCATCGTAGATTTCTTTCTTCATCACACCTTCGCGTACTGTGGCCATCTGTGGACGACAGTCGGGATTGATAATAGTTGCTACAATGTTACCACCAAAAGCAGGACGAATCTGATACAATAAGTCTTCATACTTTTTTCCGGCTTTTTTGTCTTCGTGCGGACCAATTTCCAAAGAAGTACAGTCAGCTGTTAAACCACTCACTAAAGCTGACGATACACGTGGACCTAAGTCACGCCCAAAAGTAGAAGCACCCAATAAAGCTATTTGAGGTTTCTCCTTTTCGAATAAGCTAACAATAACACTTGTATGTGGTAATGTTGTATAAGGATCCAGGCGCTCGTCATCACCAATGTGAACCACATCAGCACCGTATGGATACAACTCTTTTTCTACACCTTTTAAGTTGTGGCCTAACACTAAAGCCTCCAACTTACAGTTTAATTGATTGGCAAGAGAACGACCTTTAGTCATTAATTCTAACGACACATCGGCTACTTTTCCCTCATCTATTTCGCAAATAACAAATACGTTGTTCATTTTCTTAATTTTAAGTGAATTAGTAATTAGCTATTAGTCTGTAGTTTTCAGTCAGCTTCGAGTAGTAAAAAAAGTATAAGATTCAAAACTTTAGACACCGAGATCTTGTATTATTTCTGCGTCCGGTCAATCGTCTTATTACTCATCTCTCATTACTCACCTCTTTTTATATTAAACTGACTTCTGTCTACTAACCAATCACTAAATTAACCTATCGTGTGATTAGCAATTAATTCTTTCATTAACTCGTCAATCTCTTCGTCTGCTGGCGTTAAGCGCTTAGCTTCTTTTGCCTGGAACACCACGTTTTCGATTTTCTT
>JAKSBD010000469.1 GCA_022361295.1 Bacteroidales bacterium | reverse complement strand
TCATTAAATACTCATTATAAGGCAGTTCACCCCCCCCACACAAACCTCCATGGTATTTTCATATTTTTTCCACAGCTAATCATAATCTTTACAATACTTCAACCAAATCACTTAAGGCATGCGATTCTGCCTGTCGATAGCCATTGATTAGAATATCACCACCTGTTGAAATGGAAACAATCGAGTAACTATTGTTCTCCGGCCCCGAATAATCCACCATAGCCTTTTGGGTAATATAATGAATCCCGTTTATTAACTGATACCCGCCTTCGTGTCGGTGTCCCTGGAAAACAGCATGCACCTTCTGACTTTCCTCCAATAACTGGCGAACCTGCTTTGAGTTATTAACAAATAAATCACCTTTGCCATCCAGAGGTTGGTGAATAAAAATACATACCGGCTCTGTTGATTGACGCAACTCATCTTTCAACCAGGTCAATTGCTCTGCCGGCATATAGGTGTCATACCATTTAAAGTTGTTGTTATCATAGGCGACACCATCATTTCTGAAACAGGCATCCAAGACAATAAAACGCCAGCCATTTAGTACATAAGAGTAGTAGCTGCGGTCTGGTGAAATACCGGTATTTATCACGTTGGTCAGAAATTCTTCTTTTGAAAGACTATCAACATCATGATTGCCTAGAACATGGTATCTCGGCCCTTTAAATTCCTTAAAAACAGCTTCTATCTCCTTAAGGTACTGTAAGGTTTTCACCTTATCAGGCTCGGCATTTTCGTCTTTAAAATCACCGGTCTCAATGGCAAAGTCAAGATTGGATTGATTATATAATGATACCGCCTCCGACAACTTATCTTTACTTTCTCCAAAGTACCTGTCCCATTTGACTTTTGCATCAGCATAATGGATATCTGTCACCCAGCCAAACGACACATTGCCGGCATTACATGACTGAAGAAATGGTGACACAAACACTCCACCAACAAGCCAACTACTTGTTTGAATAAATTGTCGACGACTAATTAGTTTATGCGATTCTTTCATGGGATATCAATTTCTGATTTTATGAAGAATAAACGGTTACCTGGCAACCTGAGTTCAATATACAATTCTTTTTTATCAGTATATGCCCGGAAAGCAAAGGTCGTAACCCTGGTTCGTCATTATTTTTGGATCCCAGATCGCCTATAAAAAGATTCAAACAGTATGAAATATAGCAGCAAACCCTCAATCGGGAACAAGCTACTTCCAGATACCACTGATCGGTTGATTGCATTGGGTGCATCGCCCACCTGCTTTCAGTTCACTATTGATTGAATATCCATGTCGCTTAATTAAAACTTCATTACAATGCGGACAAATTGTATCGGAATAGGAATTGTGTCCGATGTTACCAACATAAACAAATTGAAGGCCTTTCTCTCTGGCTAATCTGGCAATTGTTAACAGGATGTTACTTGATGTGGCATTGACATGCATTAACTGATGAGTAGGAACAAAACGATTTATATGGATGGGTACATTGTAAAGATCATTTTCCATCAGCCAATCAAACATTTTATCAATCATTTTTAAATCATCGGAATACCCCGGAACAATAAGGTTGGTTATCTCTAACCATACGCCTGCCTTCCTTAGCGCTAAAAGTGTATTCAATACTGGCTGCAGGTTAACACCACATAGCTTTTTATACACCTCATCGTCAAAACATTTCAGATCAATATTAGCTGCATCAATATAATTTTGCAATTCATTTAATGGTTTGGAGTTAATATAACCAGCCGAAACCATAATATTCTTCAGTCCTTTTTCTTTTGCCAGCCTGGCTGTATCAAGCATGTATTCGTAATACACGACCGGGTCAGTATAGGTATAAGAAATGGAGTCGCATCCATTATCAACAGCCATTCTCACAAGCTCATCAGGTGGTAGAATAGTGCTTTTTATATCCTTAGGCGATACTTGTGAAATACTGTGATTCTGACAGTTTAAACAGGCCAGGTTACAGCCAGCGGTTGAAAGTGACAATGTTTGCGTACCGGGTAAATAATGGTTTAAAGGTTTCTTTTCCACCGGATCGATGTGTAAGGCACATGGATTGCCGTAAGCTTCAGTCATCAACACTCCTTGTTGGTTTGTACGGGTACGACAGCGGCCGGTTTCACCATCTGTCAAACGACAAACATGCGGACATAATTCACAGACAACAAAATCCTCTTTTACCCGGTAATATTTTGCCTCATGTCTCATATTGATCTGTAATAATCATTGCTTCATAGGTATATATATCAGCTTCTTTCCAGCCGTCCCATCCTATCCTGGCCTTATCACGTGAGCAGTAGCCCAAAAAGTCCTCCACACTCCAGTTGTTTCTCTCTGCTACTTTAGGTAAAAAGGTCCCCTGGCTTAACCCTTTCCGAATATAGATTCCATGCCTGCCTACCTCTATATCACTAATATCGTCAATCAGTTTCAAGGGGGTCAGAAGTGAAATCTCAATATTTAGATCATTCAAATCTACAGTTTTAACTGCTTTAAAGCGCGAATCATAAAAAGCAGCTTCTACAGCCAGTTTATCAATCAACTTATAAAGCGGCATTTCACTCTCAAAACGCCCGATACACCCCCTTAATTCATCCTTGCAGTATACCGATACAAAAACGCCCGACACATCCAGGTCAAAACCCTCTCCTTCAGCCGGCATTATACCCAGGTGTTTACAAATGGCATTACGGGCCCTTTGAACAAGAGCCTGCTTATCATTATTATTTAAGGGATACACCTCTTTCTTCCCAGAGACAGCAATGGCCTGATACCCCACCACACGTGAAGTATCCTTCGTCAATTTCATACCTGAATGTTCATAGCTAAGTCGGGAATATACAACAGGCTCGTTCTGAGTAATAAATTGAAGGGTAAGTACTGCACTCCAACCGCACAAACCTGTGAGAAGATTAGGTGATAAACTCTCCTTTTGATTTTCCAGACGCTTTATTAATTCCTCAGGCTTATTCAGGCAAATGACATCGGCCGTGGTACCGTCCTCCTCCTCTGCAAAGGTAGCTGGCGGATAGTGTGAAAAATCAGTACTGATTACAAAAAGGTTTGAAGGAGTAAAGTAAGGTTGCAGCAAACTGGCAATTTCTTCAATCTCTATTGGATCTTTAGAGCCAATTAAAATGGGAACGACCCTAATATTTGGAAGAAGTTGTTGAATAAACGGCAACTGCACTTCCAGTGAATGCTCTTCGCGGTGCATGTCATCCCCATAATGAAAGCAGATACTGCCTGAACAAAGTTCATCAATGATTGGCATATCAAGCTCAATTTCGCCCATTGGTGTTTCAAAAGTGGAGGCGGCAGGCATTGCAGCACCAGAAAAACTGGCTTTATGGCTTGAGCCTATCAGGAATATCGTATCAAAAGTTTGATCTTTTACCTGCAGAAATGCATCGGCTGCCACACTACCTGAATACACATATCCGGCATGTGGAACGATTAATGCCCGAACAGGCAATAATTGATCTTTTTTTTGATGCTGGTTGAGATAATGCTTAAGCTGTGACACCAGCGATTTTTTATCGCCGGGGTAAAAAACACCCGCTACTGCTGCTGCCCGCTTCATTTTTTTGAAAGATTTTTTATTAAAGTTACGAATCTTTTACGCTATCTGAAAATCAACTAACAAAGCCCTGTTTTCCTTTTATACGGAACTATTTCCTGAAATATTTTTCCAACTTTTTTTACTCCAAAATTTGCAATCAAAAGAAAAGCATCTATCTTTGCACCGCAATTGAGAAAGACGAGGATGACTCAGTAGCTCAGCTGGTAGAGCAACGCCCTTTTAAAGCGTGGGTCCAGGGTTC
>JAKSBD010000619.1 GCA_022361295.1 Bacteroidales bacterium | reverse complement strand
GCACTTTAAAGGTAAAAAATACTTTTTATGCAATAAATACTTAATCAGTTGTTAGTAAGTTGAAAGTGTAAATCTGATTGGAATTTCCCTGGATCAACGTATTCGACGAAGGAGATAAAGTCATGCAAGGAATATTTGCTTCAACAGGAAAGAATATTCTTGTTGACGGGCAAGGCTATATCATTGGCTTTAATTTAAAACCAATTGAAATTGAGCAAATTTTAATAAAGTGACTAAAATAATTTCATTAAATGAGATGTCAGGTCTTCCCTTTATTCTTGAGAATAGAAGGAAGACCGACATCATAAGTTTATGTATACACGGATTCACACTCCAACCTGGCGAGTAACTTAACACCACTCAAAAACAAGCCATACATTAGTCTGGTGCTAATTTTCTCAACACTCACCTCTTTCTTCCTGATCTTTACTTTTCGTCTTCCAGATACTTAAAAAATGTTTACTTTTGCCTCAATGCACATCGAGGATAAGGACATACTGGCACTATTTTCAGGCAATGAGGAGCAAGCTGTTCAACAGCTATTTGCTAAATACTACAGAGCTTTAAGTATCTATGCCTTAAAGTTTATTGACGATGTGCAGGCAGCAGAAGATATTGTGCAGG
Source organism: Bacteroidales bacterium (assembly GCA_022361295.1). GTDB lineage: Bacteria > Bacteroidota > Bacteroidia > Bacteroidales > Marinilabiliaceae > Carboxylicivirga. The sequence goes on along the minus strand of JAKSBD010000619.1, from coordinate 6,395 downwards.
AGATGATGGTACGATTTTGGGAGGATAAAAAATACCAGCAGGTAAAAGGCTCCCTTAAAAGTTACCTGTTTACCTCCGTTCGTAACCGTTCTCTCAATTACCTCGAGAGCTTTCAACATGCCAAAAAGGAATACATCAACAACCTGAAAGAGGCTTTTACCTTTGAACAGTTTACAGATGATGAGCTGGCAGAAAAGAAAGCCAAGCTGAATAAAGAAATTGCTGAGTTACCTGAAAAAATGCAGGAAGTACTTAAGATGATCATCTTCGAAAATAAAAAATACAAAGAGGTAGCCGAAGAATTAGATGTATCAATCAATACCATAAAAACTCAATACTCACGCGCCCTTAAAAAATTGCGTTCGTCCCTGGATATATTGGTTTTGATATTGGTTGCTTAGCTCCGTTTAAAGTAACCGGTTCTTGATTTCTGCGTCCTGGTTATATTACTTATTTTATCAGTTTATCAGTTTATCAGTTTATCAGTTTATCAGTTTATCAGTTTATCAGTTTATCAGTTTATCAGTTTATCAGTTTATCATTCAACTATAAACTTTTCAAATTTTTTGTCACTCATTTTTATATTAGCCCTGTCACCATAATACAGGCACCTGAAAAACTTTAGTATTTTGTAACTTAAGGGGTGTTTGAAAAAAACATGACAGGCATGAGACAGTTATCAGATAAAACACATTTACTAAAAAAATACTGCGAAGGTCAGCTGACTAAACAGGAATGGCAGGTTCTTCAACGTTGGATGAACCGGCATCCTGATAATAAAGAACATGCCCATCGCCTCTTAAAGCTGTACCGGAATAAAAGGGCAGCAGAAGCCTTTGATACCATTTCACATGAGCAGGCATTCAAATCGGTGCTTGAAAGGGTGAATAAAACCAAACGTCTGCGACGACTAAGATGGCTTGGAAGCCTGGCCGCTTCAATTATTGTGGTATTAACCATTGCCATCTTATTCCTGTTAATAAGGAAAGATAATGTGATTGAACAGCCTGCGGTGGCAGAGCAACAAATGATACCTGGTAGTACAAGGGCCACCTTAATATTGTCGGATGGACAGGAATTGGTATTGGATAATTACAAAGACTCAATCATTACATCAGAAGGCGGTGAGCTTATCCAGGTAGGTGATGAGCAGTTGAATTATCAAAAAAGCAGTGCTCGCAAACAAGCGATTAACATTATTAAAACACCACGGGGTGGTGAGTACAGCCTGTTACTGGCAGATGGGACCAAAGTTTGGCTTAATGCGGATTCTGAACTAAAATATCCGGTAGCGTTTGTCGGCAATAAACGAGAGATAACCTTAAGCGGTGAAGCCTATCTGGAAGTTGCCCATAATGCCACACAACCATTTATAGTACACACATCAAAAGGTGCAGTTGAGGTTCTTGGTACATCCTTTAATATAAAAGATTACAGCGATGAAAAACAGATGACCACCACCCTGGTTGAGGGAAAAGTACGACTATCAGACAAGAGTGGGCATACGGCCATTCTAAATCCGTCCATGCAGGGACTTGTAGGCTCTGATACCGATATTGAATTAAATGAAGTGGATGTAACCTTGTACACCTCATGGAAAGATGGCTTGTTTGCCTTCCGCAATCAAACGCTTGGACAAATAATGCTGGATCTTTCACGCTGGTACGACTTTAAATTTTGGTTTGAGAACAGTCAATTAAAAGATATACGTTTTACAGGAGAGATAGAACGTTACGAAAATCCTGAAGCCCTTTTAAATATCCTGGAAAAAACACATGAAGTAAAATTTGAATACAACGAAGGAATTCTATTAATCAAATAAAAATGAAGTGGGGGCGGTCGGCCAACTTTCCCCACTCCAAAAGTTAAACGAAAGTTCAACTCTTAACATTTCAAAAGTATGAAAAAAATGTACAAGTTATCTCGCAGCAGCGGGATAAGAAAACTGTTATTGATTATGAAAATAACAACGCTGTTTCTCTTTTTGATGCTAATGCAGGTTTCTGCCAGTGTATACTCACAGAAAAAGCAGGTGAGTTTAAACCTGAAGAACGTTAGCATTGAACAGTTAATAGATGCCATAAAAAAAGAAAGCGGCTATCGGTTTGTGTACCGTGCCGATTTATTTGAAGAGGCCAAAAAACTCAATCTGCAAGCCGATAATAAAGCTGTTGATGAAATATTAAATGAGGTGCTGACAGCCAATGGTTTTGAGTACGAGGTGATGGATGATATGATAATTGTGCGTAAAGCTGCTCCACAGGCAATTAATAATGAGAGCGGTCAGGAGGAGAAAAAAATCACCATCACAGGTTTTATCAGCGATGATACGGGCGCTCCATTACCATTTGCCGCTATTCGTATTAAAGGTACAACGGTTGGTACGGTATCTGATGCAGATGGAAAATATAACCTGCAGTTTGATGAACAGGAAAACGTGGTTATTGAAGTATCAAGCCTTGGCTTTGAAACTGCTGAAATCATATACGCTGGACAAAGCACCATTGATGTTACTTTAACAGAATCTGTTGCTGGCCTGGATGAAGTGGTTGTGACTGGTTACCAAACCATTTCAAGAGAAAGAGCAACAGGTTCATTTGCCATGCTTGATAGTGATAACGTGGCCAATAGTCCGAACGAAAGTATTGGAGCTAATTTGGAATCTTTAGTAGCAGGTATGCAAACAACGGTTGATGATGAAGGGAATACCAGTTTTACTATTCGTGGAGCTTCTTCATTAGTTGGTAGTACAGAGCCTTTAGTCGTGGTAGATGGTTTTGCTGTAGATGGAGGCTTTAGTAGTATTAACAGAAATGATGTTGCAAAAATAACGGTATTGAAAGATGCTGCCGCCGCTTCTATCTGGGGTGCCCGGGCTGCCAATGGGGTAATAGTGATTACGACCAAGCAAGGGCAGGCTCAAAAAGGTATTCAGGTAGAGGTTGAGGCTTACACTAAGTTTAGTGAAGCTGTGGATTTGGACTATGCCAATCCAATTGCCAGTTCAAAATCGCAATTAGAGTATGAAAAGTACTTATGGGAGAATGGTTACATTAATCAATCATCAGGCATACAGGATATCATGCGTTTTAAAACCATGGGCCATTATGAATTTGAAGCGCAGAAAATGGCCGGCATTCCTTATACGCTCGATACTCCAGTCTTACAAGAATTAATGAGTAAATCGTATAAAAAGCAGGTAGAAGATGAGATGCTTCGTAAAGCTTCATCACAGAATTATACCATTTCATTGAGAGGTCAGGGTGAAAAAAATAAGTATTCATTATCTGTCATGTACAACAAGAACAATGATGTGATGGTCGAAGATGATGATGATAACCTTCTTATCAACTTCAGGAATAACATGCAAGTGCGTAAGTGGTTGGATTTTGACTTTGCCGTAATGACCCAGTTGCAAAATAACAATAGCGGAGGCGTTGGTCTGGCCGATATTAAGCAAATGTCGGCTTATGAAACCTTATTGGATGAGAATGGCAATTATAATCATATAAATTCGAGACAACTTAGAGAGGATCACGCCGGTACATATAACATGCCCGTCTTGAATGAAATATTAAGCCGCGTTGATGGCTGGCCTTACGATAGCTTTGTTAACAACCCCTTGCAGAACATGCGTTCACAGGAGTTTAATACCGAAACCTTTAGTACCCGCATCAATGGAGGTTTGAAATTTAAAATTGCGGAGGGCATCACTTTTGATTCCAAGTTTCAGCATGAACGCAAAACCATTAAAACGGAAAATGTATATGGTGAGGATTCTTGGTATACCCGTAATCTGGTGAATAAATTTGCTGTTACCGATTACGATGCCATAAGTGTTCCTGGCACGCCATATACCATTACTGAGTATCAGGTACAGCCCGGTCAGATAAAATACATCAACAATGGTCAACGAAGTGCAACGCTTTTCAGAAACCAGTTTAGTTTGAATAAAACCTATGGTCATCATAGCATCAATTTCATTGCCGGTACCGAAATTAATTCAAATAAAACGGTGTATCAGGATGATTGGTTGTATGGTTATAATGAAAGAAATAATCTGAATGCAGTACCGTCCTATAATGGTTTAACACAAGCCTTCTCCCCTTCTTATATGACAACCAATTTGTCCAGAGGAGGAGAAACCAGTGAGTACACTCAAAAGTATTTCTCATTATATTCTAACATTGCCTATACCTTTAAAGATAAATATACCCTAAGCGGAAGTATTAGAACCGATGCAGCCAATACCATTGTAGCTGATAATAAATACCGATATTCGCCATTTTGGTCCATTGGTGGTAGCTGGCAGCTGACCAAAGAAGAATTTGCTCAGGATATTGATTGGTTAAATCGCCTGACTTTAAGAACTACCTACGGTGTGAATGGTAATGCACCATCTACTTCAGCCAGTGTACCAGTTATTGAGGCCATCCCGGGTAGCCAGCCATATCGTGGAGCAGGCGTGGATCATGCCATGCTTATTGAGTTGGGCAATCCGACCCTGAGCTGGGAAAGAGTCAATCAATTTAACCTGGCTGTTGACTTTGCTGTGTTAGGTAATAAGCTAAGCGGAAGCCTCGAATATTATAATAAAAAAGGTGAAGATCTTTTGGCTTTAATTTCTTTGCCATCAACCGATGGCACATCCTCTCAGTATTTCAATGCTGCAGCCATGAGCAATGAGGGATTTGAATTAAACCTGAATGGAAATATTAACATTGGGCCAGTGAAGTGGCATCCAATTTTAAATTTTGCCTACAATGACAATATGGTAACCGATGTGCGCGAAGTTGAAATACTTGTAGACGCTATTGGAGGCAAACAATTTGTAGAAGGTTATGCCTATCAACCATTGTGGTATTACAAATACAATGGATTAAATGAGGATGGTATAGCTACTATCATTGGCAAAAACGGAACTGTTTATGATGCCAATTCAAATATTAGCGGTACCGGTGTTTCTGCAACCGAACTCCTATGGAATGCAGGCAGTCGAATTGCGCCTGTTGTATCCTCATTTACCAACGAGTTTAGCTATAAGGGCTTTAGCTTATTGGCCACCATTACCGGTAAGTTCGGGCACTACATGCCGGTTGCAGGCTTTGGTTATGGTTCAATAGCCAGTACACAAAATTACCATGAAAGCCTGGATGACATGCTAATGGGGAATGCAGAAGCCATTGGCGAAATGCCATTGCCCGAAGGGTCTATTCCAAATTATACGGCTTATAATAGCAGTGCCCGCTACCTGGAATCACGCGTTGAAGATGCTTCATTTATTAAACTAAAGGATGTGATGTTATCGTACCATCTTCCAAAATCATTCATTTCAAAAATAGGCTGTTCAGGAGCCCGTTTTTATGCACAGGTAAGTAATGTTGGGTTGCTGTGGACCGCTAACGACCTTGAAATTGATCCGGAGTATCCAATGGGCGGCGCCTTCTTCAGACCTGAACGCACTTATACTTTAGGATTAAATCTTAAATTTTAAAAGACGACGACAATGAAAAATATACTATATATACTATTGGCTTTATTCATGTTGACATCCTGTGAAGATTTCCTGGATGAAAAACCGGATAAAAGTAAGCAGGAAATAGAATTGGTTTCTGATATTGATTTAATGTTTGAGGCCACACAATATGGTTACCTCGATGACATCAGTTTTGTAAATACTACAGGAGATATACAATACTCAAAAGCGTATTTCGAAACATTGGGCGGCGGGCCATACATTGAATTCACTAATGTGCAGGAAAGTGTTTGGAAAGACGAGATTTCAACCTCAACGGACCATCTATGGAATCAGGCTTATGAAGCCATTTGGTTTACGAATTATGTGATTGGAAATATTGATGACTTAGAAGGCGATGCGGCCGATAAGCAGAACCTGAAAGCCGAGGCTCACCTGGTGAAAGCATATAAACAGTTTAACCTGGCTTTAAAGCATTGCTTATACCCTTCGGCTAACAATAAGGACGAATTAGGAATCATTATCAAAGATGAAACGGAATTTGGGCAAACAACGGTAAGGGCTACCTTAGAGGAAACATTTGCACAGATAGAATCCGACATCATAAAAGGTCTTGAGATTGATAAACCCAGAACGGATAGCTGGCGCGAAAGTGATGCATCGGCGGCGGCATTAGCAGCCAGGTATTACCTGTATGTTCAGGATTTTGCCAACGCTAAAAAATATGCAGAAATGGCCCTGTCTCTGCACAACACAATGATCGACCTGAATACAATCGACTTAATCAATTACCTTGGTCAGGACATGACGGCTGATATTTTTACGGCATCATATAGCCCTGAATATTATACCTGTTGGGAAAGTTCGTACAAAATGTACCATAATAAGTCGCAGTCCATTATGGTTGCTAATGATGAGT
>JAKSBD010000615.1 GCA_022361295.1 Bacteroidales bacterium | reverse complement strand
TACCCAATGTCACGCACTAATAGGCGATATCACGTGCAAATACCCAATGTCACGCACTAATAGGCGATATCACGCGCAAATACCCAATGTCACGCATGGATATGTTCAAATCTTTTAGAGGAACTAAGTTCATTACTTATTTATTATAGTTCTAAATTTGCTACACAAAGCAGCTCTACTCCACAAACAATTAAAAGCATTATCTAGCTGATTACTTATAGTTTACAAAGTCAAAAGTTTACACTAAATTAACTATCCGGGATAACCTTTCTTAACGTCTCGCGTAATTGTTAATCTATTTACTAATCTATATTGAGTGTGTTATGAAAATTACAACGAAAATTATCTTTTTTTCGTTGGGAATGTTGTTGGTTCTGGCTTTGGCTATTACAATTCCATCAAACTATATCAACTATAAAACCCAACAAAAAGATTTGGTTGCCCTGGAGCAAATGCTTCGTCATAATTTTGATGAATTAGTGAAGCAAGAAGTACAAACGGTTATTAGTCTGCTGGAAGAAATTAATGCACAGATTGAAACAGACAGTTTAAGCTACGAAGAAGGCGTTGTATTGGCAGCCAACCTTGTTCGTGAGTTAAAATACGGACAGGACGGCTACTTTTGGGTAGATACGAAAGAAGGTATCAATGTTGTTTTGCTGGGTAAAGAAGATGTTGAAGGTAAAAGTCGCTGGGATTTGCAGGATGCAAAAGGCAATTACTTAATTCAAAACATCATAAAAGCGGCCACTACAGGCGATGGATACTCAGAATATTGGTTCCCTCGACCGGGCGAAACAGAAGCATCACCTAAAAGAAGTTATGCAGCTTACTTTGAACCCTTTAACTGGGTAGTTGGTACGGGTAATTATATTGATGATATCGATAAAGCAATATTTGCAGAGAGTGAGGTTAAAATGACTCAGATGCGTAACAGTATTGTTACCAGCGCATTGATCACTTTTCTGGTCTTACTCGTTTTTGCCGGAATGATAATTTTTGTTGGCCGTCGCTTTGCTTCTAATATTATTACTCTTTCCAAAACAACTGAAGAAATGGCCAATGGTAACCTGATGGTTGACATACAAAAGACTCAGAATGATGAAATTGGCACATTACAGGAATCTTTGGTTAAAACCACAACAAAGCTCAAAGAGATAATGGGCGAGATTATCGATGGATCGGGTAATGTACTGGCAGCCAGTGAGCAAATGGCACAATCTGCTGAACACATCTCCAACGGAGCAACCTCACAGGCCGCATCAACTGAGGAAATTTCTTCATCCATTGAGGAAATGGTATCTAATATTCAGTCAAATGCCAATAACGCCACACGTACTGAGGTAACCGCCGGGAAAGCAGAAAAAGGTATTAACGAACTACAGGATACCGTAAAGAAAAACCTGGAGGCTATGCAAAGTATTACTTCGAAGGTCGCAGTAATTAAAGAAATTGCAGTACAGACAAACCTTCTGGCGCTTAATGCCTCGGTTGAAGCTGCACGTGCAGGTGAGGCAGGACGTGGATTCTCTGTTGTTGCAGGCGAAGTTCGTAAGCTGTCGGAAGTCACTCAGGCTGCTGCCGGTGATATTGATGAGTTATCAGTTAACAGTCTGGAAATTGCTGAAAAATCATGGCAGGCCATGGAAGAGCTGCTTCCTGAGATTGCCAATATTATTCAAATGATACGAGAGATTCTGGCTTCAAGCAAGGAACAGGAAGCAGGAGCGAATCATATTAACGGAGCGATTCAATCATTGGTGAGTATCACATCTGAATATTCTGCTTCATCTGAAGAAATGGCATCCAGTTCAGAAGAGTTGTCACGACAGTCGGAAATGCTGAATGAAACGATATCATTCTTCAAAATAAAATAACAATCTGATTTCTAAATTAATATTTGAATTCAGGTTAATACCAAAACTCATTATTATATGCTGCGCAGTAACTTGCACAGCTTAGTGCTTTTTTGTTGCTTTGCAGCGTTTTTAAAGAACAATACTTAGGTTGATAATAATAAAATGAAAAAAATTCTATCTACACTAATGCTAGCTGTTATAACTACATTAGTGATTGCTCAGGAGAAAAAACCATTTAAAGTTGAAATACATGGTTTTGTTGGCGTTAATGCCTATTTGGACACCCGCCAGAGTGCGACAGCACGTAACGGTAACATTTACTTATTTCCAAAGCCAGCCAATCTGGATGCAGAAGGTAATGATTTAAACGACAAGGCCTATTCGGATATTGATGCAGCATTTAGCCGGTTTAACATTGGAATATCAGGGCCTGATATGTTTGGGGCTAAAAGTTTTGCTTTTATTGAAGGTGACTTTTTAGGAGATAAAAATCCAAATCATCAGGATGTTAACTTCCGTTTACGTCATGCGTTTATCAGACTTAACTGGGATAAGACCAGTTTATTGGTTGGTCAGTACTGGCACCCACTGTTTATTACCGAGAACTTTGCCAACACAGTAAACTTAAGCTGTGGTACTCCTTATCACCCACTTAACCGTCAGCCAATGGTTCGTTTAGGTTACAAGTTACACGATAAAGTAGAGGCAATCGGTTTCTTAATGCATCAAAATGACTTTTTAGATAAAGGTATGCACGATGCTTCAGAAAACTCCTTGATTCCTGAAATGGCTTTACAGGTAAAGTATAAGTCTGAAGGCTTCTTTGCTGCTTTAACTGGTGGATACAAAGTTCTTCAACCTGAATTGGCAGATCCAAACACTAACATTAAAACT
>JAKSBD010000434.1 GCA_022361295.1 Bacteroidales bacterium | reverse complement strand
GTATTCTCTATCCGTTTTGTCAGAGCAGTTATAATAACCTGAATATTTGAAATGAGGTTTAAACTGTTGATATTGTCTTTATTACTTTTGCCACTGGCGACTAATGCTCAGGTGCGTGATTCTGTTCAGCTTAATGAAGTTGAAATATCTGTATCGCGTAAAAAGAATTTGAGTGATGGTTATCAGGAACATGAATTATCCGGAATAGTAAAGGGCAGCTTTTCGAACAGATCCTTGGGAGAAATGTTGCATCATTCATCCAATGTTAATATCAGATCAAATGGTTCGGCAGGAGCAGCAGCATCCATTTCACTACGTGGATTAGGGGCTTCACAAACACAGGTAAACTGGAATGGTTTTCCTATTAACTCTGTAACATTAGGTTCAACTGATGTGTCCAATGTGATGGTTTCTGGTCATAATAGTATTTCATTGATACCTGGCGCAGGCGGAGTTGCTTATGGCAGTGGAACATTTGGTGGAGCGGTTAATATCGATTACCATCCGGGTAATAACGATGATAATATAGCCCTGATTGATTTGGCTATTGGTTCTTTCGGAACTTATAAAGGGGCCGGATCATATAATGCTCAAAGTAAGGATCTATTGTTGAGCGGTACTGTATTTGGAGAAATGTCAGAAGCAGATTTTGACTATTATGATGAGATAAAGGACAAAGAGTTTAAAAGGGAAAATGCCGATTACAATCAGTTTGGTTTTGAGCAATATTTCAGTTATAAACCTGATGCATATACAGCTTTAAAGGGAGGTGTATTAGCCCAGGTTAAAGATTTAAATCTGCCATCAATCGAAGGGGGGGCGCTTGATAATATTGAAAATCAGAAAGATTCAACACTGCGAATGTTTCTGGATTTTCGTAAGGTTTACAATTCAAGCTCATTCAATATAAAAGGAGCATGGTTTTATACAGACCAACACTACACTAAAGGAACAATGGAAAATGGCTCTGAAGTAACGACTATTGATTCAAGAATAAAAAGTAAATCGTGGTTTGGTGATGTGAATTACAGAATCTATCTGTTAGATTATGTATCCATAGAGACTGGACTTACCTATAATAGGACCAAAGCCATTGTCGATGCTTATGGCGGTTCAAAAAAAGACGAAGTATTTGGTTTAATTGCTGGCTTAAAATACAGTAATATACTAAAGGCCAATATTGCATTACGGAAGGAGTGGGCCAGCAGTATTGATTCTGATGTTTTGCTTAATCTTGGGGTTGTATATCCTGTTGCACGAAGACTAAATATTCGAGGTGCTTTTTCCCAAAAGTTCAGACGCCCAACTTTTAATGACCTTTACTGGGATCCAGGCGGGAATCCAGAATTAAAACCAGAGAATGGCTATTCGCTTGAAGCAGGTGCGAGTTATGAATTAAGTTTAGGATTGTTAGGTGAGCTAACAACTTATTTGTCAACTTATTATAGTCCAATCGAGGATATGATTGTTTGGCAACCAGAAGGTGCCGTTTGGTATGCAAAAAATTACAGTGATGTATTGACCAGGGGTGTTGATTTACAATTAAATCACAAACGAACATTTTCGGTTTTACAATGGAATACAAATGCTTCTTTAGCCTACAATAAGGCAACTATTGAAAGTGTTAATGAAGAGAATAAGCGAAAAGAAGGCAAGCCCTTGTATTATGCTCCGGAATGGACAAGCAATATTAATTCAGGAATTTCTACATCTAATAATATTGATTTCTACATTAACTGGCACTTTGTTTCCAAAAGGTATTATGATGACTTGTCAAATACCCTTGATCCATATTGGCTTCTAGGAGCACAAGTGTCAAAAACTTTTAAAGTTAATCAGCATCAGTGGTTTGCACAGGTAAGTGTAGAGAATATACTGGATGAAAATTACAGGACCATAAGTTCATATCCAATGCCGGGTCGCTTTATTCAATTAAAAATCAAATATATACTTAATAGATAATCATGAAGAAGTTATTAAAATTACAATTTGCATTCGCTTTAGTGGCAATTATGTTTTCATCTTGCTCAAGTGATGACGATCCAACACCGGATTATCCGTCATTAAAAGGTGATTTTATTGTATGTCAGGGTGGTTTTCAGAAAAACAATGGTACAGTTGGTCTGTTTTCTGATGCAGTGACTGAGAACGATATTTATAACTCAGTAAATAATTCAAAGTTAGGAGATATTGTTCAAGACTTTGAGATTGTAGATACTCTTGGTTTTATTGTGGTAAACAACTCTCAGAAAGTGGAGCTTGTTAGAATGCGTGACTTTAAAAGCGTAGAGACAATTGATGATGCAAAACTGACTTATCCTCGTTATGTTGCGCAAGCTACCGAGAACACAGTTTATATCACAAACGGTTCAATGGAAGGCGAAGTTCTGATATATGATTTTAAAAAGTTTGAAATTGTTGGTGAAATCAAGGTAGGAGTCGGACCTGAAATGATGGCTAAAGTTGGAGATAAAATGTACGTAGCTAACTCTGGTGGATATGGAATAGATAAAACTGTCTCTGTTATCGATATAAAAGAAAATAAGGTTATTAAAACAATAACAGTTGATGAAGGAAGTGTAACGCTTAAAGCTGATAATGACGATAATGTTTGGGTTTATAGTAAAGGATCGCATGGTGGTACATGGGTCTGGTCAGCAGCTAAACTGTACAAGATTGATTCAGATACAGATGAAATAGAGAAAACCTTTGAGCTTCCTGGAACTATTGGAACATATGGAAGTAATTTATTCGCGATTTCAAATAAGGGAGATTTGTATTATATGACTGATGCTATTTATAAGATGAGCATTGATGATACAGAATTACCTTCTGAAAAATGGCTTGATGAGGTTTATTTTGGTATTGACGTTAATCCTGAAACAGGAGAAGTTTACTGTTTTGATTCAATTAACGGAGAAGTGAAAATATTTAATAGTGACGCTACAGAAGTTAAAAAATATACTAATGTTGGAATTAATCCGCACTTAGCAGTATTCAATCATTAAAATACTCCCTAATGTTTCCTCGCTTTTGAGGAAAGTTTCACTAAAGGTCGGCAATAGCCGGCCTTTTTTATTTAGTAATCTGCTCATGCCTGTTGTATTTATAAGCGGTATAATTCAAATAATTAAAAAAGGAATAATATCTTTGGTAGCTTTATTGATAATATCATAGCGGATTTTTACATAGTAGGCTGTTGTTTGCTGTCTAAATATCTGGAGATTAAAATATTAAAACTAACTATGAAGAGATTTTTATTTGTAGCCGGTGTGGCTGCAACAATTGGTTTTTCTGCTTGTAATGATGTTGATGTTAGTGTTCTTGAAGATCACCAGGGTGCTTACATATTAAATAAAGGTACTGCCAATAGCAGTATTAGCTATTATAATTATGAAGATGAACAATGCATTAATAATTATTACCAGGATAAGAATGGCGGTACAATAGGTGCTGGTGCCAAATCAATGGCTGTGCGAAAATCAACTGATTTTCCAAAGGGTATAGCTTTTGTTACCTTACCCGGTGCCAATAGCATTGAAATGATTAATATGGAAGGCTTCCTGAATGCAGGCGAAATAGATGCATTTACGAATCCAACAGATGTTTCCCCATCGGGTGAAACAGTTATTTATATCAGTCATGACGGAGGCGTTTCATCCTATGACATTAAAAACAATACTGTTGGTAAAACCTTTGAAGTAGCTGACAAGCCACAGAAGCTTATTTCATCAGGTAAGTATTTATACGCTGCCTGTGCCGGTGACGGAACCGGAGCCAAGGTGTTTGTTATTGACATGAGTAATGATATTAAAGTTGATACGGTTGACTTGGCTTACGATAACCCTATTGACATGGTGATAGATATTGATCGCAAAGTATGGGTGTTCTGTGATGGTGAAAATCAGGCCTTGGTTAAGCTCGATCGTGAGTTTGTAACCGAAACCTTAGATAAGGATGAAAAGACTGAGAGAGATACGACTTATATTACTAACCTGCCGGTAAACTACCCATTGGGTGCTAAGGTTGCCAATTCAGCTAACCCGTTGACTATCTCAAGGGATGGCCGTATATTATATTTCGTTTATGACAGATTGTATTCCAGTTCGGTTTATGTTGAAGAGGGAGAGGATATGACGCCGGATACACCAACTTTGGTTATTGGAGACTACAGCAATGAAGCGTTTAATGGCATTGACTGGGATGGTCGCATGGGACGAATTATGGCACTGACCTCAGATGGTAAATTAGTCGTGTTAAAGAGCGTTGATGAAGGTTGGAACGATGAAGAGATATACAATGTAGGAGAAGACCCGATAATGACCGTATTTAACTTCTAAATGCCTTATAAAGATATTTGAAAGGCTGACATAACTGTCAGCCTTTTTCTTTATCCGCCATGTTCATCGACAAATGTCTTGTGGCAAACAATGTAACGTTCGTGGGCACCAATGCCTATTGATTCACCTCTTTTATTGACCATAGCCACATCAAAAAAGAGCTTTTTACCTTCCATGAACTTAAGATGTGCACGGCAGATAATTTCTTCTCCAATTTTGGCCGTATGCAAATGCCTTACATTCATTTCAGTACTGACTGAATCATAACCGACAGGCAAATTTGGGTCGATGAGCGCAACGCAGCATTGCTCCATGTATACGATCATTGCTGCCGTTGATATAAAAGGAACTTTGCCGGTTTTTAGGTGTGTGGCCAAATCTTCTCTCTTAACTATGATAGGTTGTTCGGTTTGACTACCTATAGAAAGATGATAATTGCTCGGGGGAGCTTTCTTATGTTTTTTGTCGCAATCTGTTGTCATATGTCGAAAGGGTCTTTTCTTTAAATTTAATTCTTTTTTGGCTGGAAATAAACCCTTATTTGAGAATATAACAATAAAAAAGGTGAGCCTCACTGAAGCTCACCTATATAAAGTACAAAATTGCTTTTTAGAATTCTGACGTGAAATGGAACTTGATGTTTTTAAAGTTGCTTTCTGCCATTTGTAGCATGTAGGCAGAATCGGCCATAAAGACATCGCGACCAAACTTATCCTTTGCCATGTATTGCAACTTTCGTTTTTTGAAGTCATCGAGTTCAGCCTGGTCATCACTTTCCAGCCAACATGCCTTATAAAGATTAATAGGCTCATATCGACATTTTGCACCGTATTCATGCAGCAAACGATACTCGATTACTTCAAACTGAAGCGCACCTACAGTACCAATTACTTTTCGTCCGTTAAACTGGCTTGTGAAAAGCTGGGCAACACCTTCATCCATCAACTGATCAATACCTTTTGCCAACTGCTTTGACTTCATAGGGTCTGCATTTTCGATATAGCGGAATAACTCAGGTGAAAAGCTTGGTAAGCCTTTATAGTTCAGTTTTTCACCAGAGGTAACCGTGTCGCCAATTTTGAAGTTCCCCGTATCGGGTATACCCACAATATCACCCGGATAGGCTTCATCAATAATGGACTTCTTTTCAGCCATAAACGCTGTAGGACTCGAGAATTTCATGTTTTTACCATGTCGCACGTGCAGATAGTTGGTATTGCGCTGGAATTTACCAGAGCAAACTTTCAGGAACGCCAGGCGGTTACGGTGGTTAGGATCCATGTTGGCATGGATCTTAAATACAAAACCTGTCATTTTATCCTCATCGGCCATCACTACACGCTCTTCAGCCTGCGATGGTTGTGGCGATGGTGCTATTTTCAAGAAGCACTCCAATAATTCCTTAACTCCAAAGTTGTTCAGCGCACTGCCAAAAAACACTGGCGCCACTTGTGCATTAAGATATGTCTCAGATTCAAATTCAGGATAAACACCATTCACCAGCTCCAGTTCTTCACGTATCATATCAGCTGAATCATCACCAATTTGTTCTTCCAGTGCTGAATCACTAAGGTCCTTTATGGAAATTCCTTCTTCAAGTACTTGCTTGCCAGGTTCGAATAAATACAAGCTCTCGTCAAACAGGTTATATACCCCTTTAAACTGAGGGCCGTTTCCAATTGGCCAGCTTAATGGACGAACATTGATCTTTAGTTCTTCCTCCACTTCATCCAACAGGTCAAACGGATCCTTACTTGGTCGGTCGAGCTTGTTGATAAATACGATTACCGGCGTATTGCGCATTCGGCAAACCTCCATCAGCTTACGTGTTTGTGCCTCCACACCCTTGGCGGCGTCCACCACAATAATAACACTGTCTACAGCTGTTAAGGTCCGAAAGGTATCTTCAGCAAAGTCCTGGTGACCCGGCGTATCAAGAATATTTACTTTATAGCCATCGTATTCAAAACCCATTACAGAAGTAGCCACCGATATACCTCTTTGCTTCTCAATTTCCATAAAATCGGAGGTGGCTGTTTTCTTTATTTTGTTAGACTTTACTGCTCCAGCCACATGAATGGCACCACCGAATAAAAGCAACTTTTCGGTAAGTGTTGTTTTACCCGCATCGGGGTGACTGATAATAGCAAACGTACGTCTTCTGTTTATTTCATCGATAAAACCCATATCCTTCAATTTTGCAAGCTGCAAAGTTAATCGGCATTGCTTATTTATTGTCATAATTGAGCAGGTTTTTGCAGATTAATAGCGAACATGTTCAGTGCGCTTTACCGGAAAGATATAGTAACGGTCGAACAGATTAGGGTATTAAACAATACGCTCCATTTTCTGTTTTCTTGTTGATTAATGGTTGGATTTAAAAAATAAGCTTGTTTTTGCTTTAGTTTGAAGATATTTTTTAATTTTTGCTTTTGAATTAGAAGTAAACCTGGAATTGAGATTAACCTTTAAAATATAGCTGAATTATGGGGTGGACAAACTACCACGGGCATTGTGAATATTGTGACGGACACGGAAAAATTGAAGATTACATTCAAAAGGCGATTGAATTGAACATGGATGCCATTGGTATTACCTCTCATGCACCAGTGCCATTTCCAACCGAATGGACAATGCCTGCCTATAAATTGAATGACTATCTGGAAGAGCTGGATGGGTTGAAGGAGAAATATAAACATCAGATAACGGTTTATAAGGCGCTGGAAGTTGATTATATACCTGGACTGGCTTCACCAAAACATGAGAAGATTATTGAGGCTGATTTAGATTATACTGTGGGTTCTGTTCATTATATCGGGCAAATGAATGATGGTAGCCATTGGGCCGTTGATGCACCGGCTGATGAGTTTAAAAAGGGCTTGAATGAAACCTTTAACGGAGATATAAAGCGAGCAGCCTGCAAGTATTACGAATTACAGCGCGAGATGCTGGAGAATGCCACACCTGATATTATTGGGCACATGGATAAGATTAAGATGCATAATCTGACCTTTAGCCTGTTTGACGAAAGTGAACAATGGTATGTTGATGAGGTAAATAAAACGCTGGAACTTGTTAAGGAGAAAGGGGTAATTGTTGAAGTCAATACCAAAGCGTATTACCGGGATGGACATCTGTTTCCAGGACCTGAACATTTTGCAAAAATTAAAGAATTGAATATTCCGGTGACCATCAATAGTGATGCACATCATCCGGATAAGTTAATTAATGCTTTTGAAGAGGTGGAAGAGATGTTGCTTAAGGCAGGTTTTACTCATTTTGTAGAATTGGTTGATGGCAGGTGGCAGGAAGTGGCTATCGTTCAAAATCAGCAATAATATAAAACAAAAGCAGGCATTTTATTGTGCTTGCTTTTGTTTTATATTATTCATGGTTCTTATCACACAGAATCTTTTCTCCTGATTTTAATCCTCATGGCACCTTTTATCGGTTTGTCGGCGACCAGAATCAGGTAGCCTCCACCTCCTGCTCCGGCTAGTTTCCAGGCAAGGGCATCATTTTTATACTTTTCAATCGCGACATTAATATCCTTGTCAACCATGGCTGGAAACATTGTTTTCTGCGCATTAAATGAGCTGCCAAATGCTTCGGCGAACTGGATCAGATCCTTTTGCTGAATAGCTTTCCAGGCTTTTTCTGATGCATCGGTCAAAGCCTTTATGTTTTCTTTGTTGATATAGGTTTCTTTTAACAGGTCAAGTCCGTTTTTACGTGGCCACAACAGTACCAGGTAAATGTGCTCCTCAAGCCATGATAAAATGCTTTCATCGTGAATAGACTCAAATTGAGTTGGCCAATATTCGGCATTATAGTGATGGCGTACTAAACCGGGCATGCAAATGCCAATTGCATCCTGAGCTCCTGAGATGAGTTCCGAGCCGGGGGAATTTTCGTATTTAAACAGGATTTCGGCCAATTTCTCCGGCCTTTCAATTGGTAAATAATGTGGCCATATTCTTTTTGCAGCATTGCGGGTTGAAGTTGACATACCGCAGCGCTCATTATATTCAATTATAGGCTCAAGTGACAAAGTAATGGCCCACCCCGGGTGATGCTTCGAAACATAGGGTTGGTCAATCCAGGTGCCGGCCAGATCAATTCTGTAGGGAAGAAGGCAATTGTCTGATGTGCGTATATCGGTTGTTGAACGCTTCGGTAAGCCAGCTTCAGGAATTCGCTCCAATACTTTTAGTTCTATTCCCAGTTCATTGCACAAGGTTTCTTTGGCAGGCGAGTAACCGTCTTCATTCACCACAAAATAATCCGGTTTTAAGCTTTTAACCTCGTCTTCAAAATCCATTATACCTGAACCTGAATTGACAAAAGCCTGCTTAACATGTTTAATTGAATTAATCATATAAAGGCGTTCAGCTTCGCAATTAATGGTTTCTCTTCCCTTGAGTTCACTTATTGTTTTATCAGATCCGATGCCCACATATAAATCGCCATATTTCGAAGCTTCATTAAAAAAGGCAACATGACCACTGTGCAACATATCAAAACAACCAGATACAAATACTTTTGAATTCATAGTGAGTTTTAATGATTGGAAATTATTATTCCAAATATAGTTGTTTAGAGCTACTTTTTTAGGTCTGTAAAATAAAAAAAGAGTATCTGTATGATACTCTTTGTACTATGTAGTTAAATAACCTGAGGTCGAAATTTAAATCAAACTCAGTCTGATAACTATTACTTCTTTTCGTATATAAACCAGTAAGCTGTTCCAACAAATAAGGCTCCACCAACAATATTACCCATTGTAACAGGTATTAAGTTATCTGTAATGAAAGATAACCAGCTAATGTCAGCATTATAAAAGATGGCTGTAGGAATGAAGAACATGTTCGCGACGCTGTGTTCAAATCCCATAGCGACAAAGGCCATAATCGGGAACCAAATGCCCAGTATCTTTCCGGAAATGTCTTTAGCAGAATATGATAACCACATTGCTAATGCTACCATCCAGTTACATGCAATCCCTTTGATGAAAGCCTTAACAAATGGGGCAGATGTTTTGTATTCTCCAATATGTACCACGCTACTATGCCAAGGATCTTTCGCAAAAATATCGGTGTAATAGGCAAAAAGAAAAGCTACTATAACCGAACCAAAAAAGTTACCTGTGTAAACAATTCCCCAGTTTTTAAAAATGCTTTTTAAAGAGCACTTGCCCGAAAGTAAACCAGGAATAAAATAGGCAGTATTACCTGTAAATAAGTCGGCACCGGCAATAGCACATAGGATAAGTCCCAAAGGAAAGACAGCACCAAATAAAAACTTTTGTAAGCCTGGATTTTCAGCGGTCAATCCGGGTAATCCACCACCAACAACCAGAGCTAACAAACCACCCATAGCAATATAACCGCCTGCCAACAGAGCTAATACAAAGGTTTTTGAAGCGGAAGTGTTGGCTTTTGTATCGGCTACATTATTTACTTGTTCAACAATTTCTTTTGCCGAATAATAGTTCATTAATCGTTTTTTTAAAGTTAAAAATTGTAGCAGGTTTAGTTAATAACAACATCCTTAAAGTAGTGCTTAAAAATATTGAAGGCACTATCGAGTTGTTCCTGTGTATTGGCTTTAACGCCTTTGAGTTGGTATTCCCATCCAAGGTGTTCGTATTTATGAGCGCCTAACTCGTGATAAGGCTGGATTTCGAGCTTTTCAACATTATCAAATGCTTTGAAGTGCTCTCCCAATTGATGAAGATGTTCGTGATTATCTGAATAACCAGGTACCAACACATAGCGTAACCAAACAGGTTTGTTAATTTTATTGAGGTACTCGACAAAGGCCAATGTTTTATCATTAGACTTGCCTGTCAGTAACTTATGCTGTTCGTTGTTTATGTGTTTAACGTCCAGCAAAACAATGTCGGTGTATTCCAATACAGCTTTTACATCATCATTTAAAATACTGCCATTAGTATCAATGCATACATGAAAATTATGCTCTTTCAAGGTTTTTACAATGGGTAACAGTTGTTTTGCCTGGACTAATGGTTCACCACCAGAGAAGGTTAATCCGCCCTTTTTACCAAAGAAAGGCTTCTGGTTTTGGGCCATCGCCAAAATCTCTTCAACTGAAGTTTCCGTGCCACCTTTTAGTTCTATGGTGTCGGCATTGGCACAGTAGAGGCACTTGAAATTACAGCCCTGAAGGAATGCAACCAATCGTATGCCCGGACCATCGTAAGTCCCTAATGATTCAAAAGAATGTACTCTTAGCATATGTAAATTGTTAGTGAAAATATAAGGCAAAGGCAGAAGTTTTGTTTAAATAACTTCTGCCTTGCGAGTACTTATACTTTGTTTTATTACATATTGCTGTGGAAGCTACGTGAGATAACCTCAAGCTGCTGCTCGCGTGTTAAACGAACGAAGTTTACAGCGTAACCCGATACACGGATTGTTAACTGAGGGTACTCGTTTGGATTTTCCATGGCATCTTCTAATAACTCACGGTTCAAAACATTTACGTTAAGGTGGTGAGCTTCTTTAGAGAAGTATGCATCCATCATGGTTACCAGGTTCTCATTACGAATATCTGCATCGGCACCCAATGATTTAGGGATAATGCTGAACGTATTTGAGATACCATCTAAAGCATTTTTATAGTCTAATTTTGCCACTGAGTTTAATGAAGCAATAGCACCATTTTTATCACGTCCGTGCATTGGGTTGGCACCAGGAGCGAAAGGTACGCCTTGCTCACGTCCATCAGGAGTAGCACCAGTCTTTAATCCGTAAACCACGTTTGATGTAATGGTAAGGATTGACATGGTTGGCTCAGCATTTTTGTATGTGTCTAAACCACATAATAACTGGTTGAAGTGGTTAGAGATTTCAACAGCTAAGTTATCCACGCGGTCATCATCGTTACCGTAGCATGGGAATTCACCATCAATAAGGAATTGTGATGATAAACCTTCATCGTTACGAACAACAGTTACATTAGCATGCTTGATAGCAGATAAAGAGTCAGCTACAATTGACAGACCTGCCATACCATATGCTAAATTCACCTTAGGATTAGTATCTACAAAGGCCATCTGTCCTTTCTCGTAGTAGTACTTATCGTGCATGTAGTGAATGATGTTCATTGACTCATTATATACACGTGCCACTTCTTTCATAGCCAGTTTGTAGTTAGCCATTACCTCGTCATAGTCAAGCTTATCGCTCTTCAATGCAGGGATGCCTTCTACAATTACTTTACCGCTCATCTCGCAACGACCACCGTTGATAGCCAACAATAAAGTCTTAGCCAGGTTGGTACGTGCTCCAAAGAACTGGATGTGCTTACCAATTTCCTGGAATGATACACAACAAGCAATACCATAGTCATCAGACTGACGTGTTTCAGTCATCAAATCATCATTCTCATACTGAATAGATGATGTATCGATTGATACCTGAGCGCAGAACTTTTTGAAACCTTCAGGTAGCGTCTGTGACCATAGAACGGTCATGTTTGGCTCTGGTGAAGGACCTAAGTTATATAAGGTCTGTAGGAAACGGTATGATGTTTTAGTGATTTTGTGACGGCCATCCATCAATTTACCACCAATTGCTTCAGTAACCCATGTTGGATCACCGGCAAAAATTTCATTATATGCGTTCATACGCAGGTGGCGTACAACACGTAATTTCATTACGAACTGGTCAATGAATTCCTGAGCTAATTCCTCAGTAATGTTACCATTAGCCAAATCGTACTCCATGTAAATATCAAGGAATGATGATACATTACCCAATGACATTGCTGCACCATCCTGCTCTTTTACAGCTGAAAGGTAAGCCATGTAAACCCACTGTACAGCCTCTTGTGCTGACTCTGCCGGACGGCTTAGGTCAAGACCATATTTGTTACCCAGCTCTTTGATCTGAAGCAATGCTTTGATTTGCTCAGCAACTTCTTCGCGCAAACGGATCTTGTCATCAGACATTGGTCCGGTTAATCCCTGCATATCTGCTTTTTTAGCAGCCACCAATGCATCAATACCATAAAGAGCTAAACGACGGTAGTCACCAATGATACGACCACGTGCATAGTTATCAGGTAATCCGGTTAAGAAACCTAATGAACGGTATTTGCGAATTTCATCAGTATAAACATCAAAAACACCATCGTTGTGTGTTTTTGCATAGTTGCGGAAAATATCTTTCACACGATCAGACACTTCCAAGCCTTGCTCGCTACATGCTTTCTCAACAACAGCAATACCACCATAAGGCTTCATTGCGCGCTTCAAAAGTTCGTCGGTTTGTAAACCTACTATCAGTTCAAGATCTTTCTGAATGTATCCGGCCTCGTGCGAAACGATAGAAGAAACAGTTTCAGTATCAATTGAACGAACACCATTATTGGCTCTTTCTTCTTTGATAGCATCCAGGCAGATGTTCCAAAGTTTCTTTGTTCTTTCAGTTGGTCCACTTAAGAAAGAACTGTCACCATCATAAGGAGTGATGTTTTTCTGAACAAAATCTCTAACGTTTACTTGTTCGTTCCAAGAACCCTTTACGAACGTTTCATTAATTTTACTCATAATTCGCTTATTAACCTGTACTTTATTATTTGTGCGTTTAATTTCGTATTTGCAGCGCAAAGAAAAGGGCTTTTATTTTACTGTGCAATCCTCATTTATAGGTATAAAACAGAGTTTTAAGTCTTAAAAAGGGGTGGAATTAACTTTAATTTATTAGAATATCCGGTTATTATATTCGAAAGGAAATTGTAATGTCCAGATTACAAAAGGAATTTAAGAGTGTCAATTCAAAGCTGCAATAAGTTGTTTATTTCGGAATCTATACTTCCGTAATTGGAAATCCGTGCTTTTGATAATTTAATATTTAACAAACTTTAACAAGTTTGGTTAATTTCTCCTGCACCAGATCGCTTAAAATCTGTTTTAAAGTAAAATTTCATAAATGCGTGTCTTCAGTTTCACGCTTTTAATATCTTTATGCTTGTAACCTAAATTATATTCTATGAATAAAGTTTTGTATTTGCTGGCTATAGCCTTTATTATAGCCTGTAACCCTTCGAATAAGAAAGTTTCAATGATTCCAGATGTTCTACCTTCAGCTCCCGTGGCTGAGAAAAAAGATTCAGTATTAACTATTCATGATCATACACGCGTTGATCCTTATTTTTGGATGCGCCTGACGGATGATCAAAAAAACGCAGAGACACCAGATGAGCAGACGCAAAAGGTTCTCGATTATCTTAACGCAGAAAACACCTACACAAAAGCCGTTTTAAAAAATACGGAGGAACTGCAGGAGAAGTTGTTCAATGAAATAGTTGGACGAATAAAGAAAGACGATGAGTCTGTTCCGTATTTCTCTAATGGCTACTGGTACTATTCCAGGTTTGAAAAAGGCAAAGAGTATCGTATTCATTGTCGCAAAAAGGAAAGTATGGATGCAGAGGAAGAAGTGTTTTTCGATGAAAATGAGCGAGCTGAAGGACAAGCCTATTATGCACTGGGAAGTTTAAGCATAAGTTTGGATAATAAGCTGCTGGCATTTGCCGAAGATTATGTGAGCAGGCGTATCTATACCATACGTTTCAAAAACCTTGAGACAGGAGAGGTTTATTCTGATGAGCTGGTGAATGCACAGGCTGGTGGAGCCTGGGCTAATGATAACAAGACTTTTTTCTATACAACTAAAAATGAAGTGTCACTTTTAAGTGAGAAAATCTGGCGACATGAGTTGGGGTCTTCAACTGATAAAGATGTGATGGTGTATCATGAAACCGATCCTTCGTTCTATATAGGTGTGAGTAAAACCAAATCGGACAAGTACATTGTGATTGGGGAAGACGCCACATTAGTGAGCGACTACTGGATTTTGGATGCCGATAATCCAACAGGGGAGTTTAAACAATTTACACCAAGAGGGACTAAGCATCAGTATTACATTGAGCACTTTGAAGACAAATGGTTTATCACTACCAATAATGAAGCTACCAACTTTCGCCTGATGGAAACGCCGGTTGATGCAACAGAAATGAGTAACTGGAAAGAGGTGATTCCTCATCGTGAAGATGTATTGCTGGATGAAATAGAGGTGTTTAAAGAGCACCTGGTAGTGAGTGAACGCAAGGATGCACTTACGCACTTGCGCGTTATTAACCAAAAAACCAAGGAAGAACATTACCTTGATTTTGGTGAGGAAGTTTATGTTGCCTATATATCTACCAATCCTGAGTTTGGTACAGATGTGCTTCGCTTTGGATACAGCTCCATGACCACACCTGCCTCAACCATTGATTATAATATGAATACTAAGGCCAAAGAGGTGAAGAAGGTGCAGGAAGTTATAGGTGGTCATAATCCTGATGAATACGTAACCGAGCGTTTATGGGCTAAGGCACGTGACGGTAAAAAAGTACCAATGTCGGTGGTCTATAAAAAGGGCGTTGAAAAAGATGGGAATGCTCCGCTGTTATTGTATGCTTATGGTTCATATGGCAGTACAATGGAGCCATGGTTTAGCTCAACCCGCCTGAGTTTACTAGACAGAGGTTTTATTTTTGTAGTGGCCCATATCAGGGGTAGTCAGGCAATGGGACGTCAGTGGTATGACGATGGTAAGATGCTGAATAAGATGAATACCTTCAATGATTATATTGACTGTAGTAACTACCTGATTGATAATAAATATACTTCACCCGAGCATTTGTATGCTATGGGAGGAAGTGCAGGAGGATTATTAATGGGAGCAGTTGCCAATATGGCGCCGGAATTGTATAACGGTGTTGTGGCCGCAGTTCCTTTTGTTGATGTGGTTTCGACCATGTTGGATGAGACAATTCCGTTGACAACAAATGAATTTGATGAGTGGGGGAATCCGAAAAACAAAGAATATTATGACTATATGTTGAGTTATTCGCCATATGATAATGTGGAAGCTAAGGCTTATCCGAATATGTTGATTACAACTGGCTTATTCGATTCGCAGGTGCAGTACTGGGAGCCTGCTAAGTGGTGTGCCAAGCTGCGTGACAAAAAATCGGATGATAATATTCTGATCATGCATACTAATATGGAGGCTGGCCATGGTGGTGCTTCAGGTCGTTTTAAGCGTTATCGCGAAACAGCATTGGATTATGCTTTTATGATGATGTTGGAAGGGATTAATGAATAATCACAGACAGTAACCGAAAGAAATATAAAACCCGTCAACTTTATCAAAGCTGACGGGTTTATTTTTTGCCTAAGTCAATTAATAGCTGACTTAAAGACTATAATTTTACAAAGAGTTCAGGTAATCTGTTACATTCTTTTCAACGCGACCAATTACTTCAGAAACATCAGCTTTTTCGAATTTATCACCAGTAATGCTTTCGTAAAGCTCAATGTAACGATCTGATACTTCTGTTACAAATTCATCAGACATTTCTGGTACTACTTCACCTTCACGACCCTGGAAGTTATTTTCCATTAACCACTCACGCACAAATTCTTTTGATAACTGCTTTTGGTTTTCGCCTTTATCGAAACGCTCCTGGTAACCATCAGCATAGAAATAACGTGATGAATCAGGTGTGTGAATTTCGTCGATAAGGTAAATTTTACCATCTTTTCTACCAAACTCATACTTTGTGTCCACAAGGATTAATCCCATTTCTTTAGCTATTTCGCTACCGCGCTTAAATAACTCTAAAGAAATACGTTCTAATTCAAGGTACTCTTCTTCAGATACAAGGCCTTGCTTGATGATTTCTTCGCGTGTGATGTTTTCATCGTGCTCACCTTGCTCAGCTTTAGTGGTAGGCGTAAGGATTGGCTCTGGAAATGCCTGGTGCTCCTTCATTCCGTCCGGAATAGGTACACCACAGATGTCACGTCCGCCATCTTTATACAAGCGCCATGAGCTACCGGTTAAATAACCACGAACGATCATCTCAACAGGATAAGTTTCACAGAAATGACCAACGGTTACGGTTGGATCAGGTGTTGCGATTTTCCAGTTAGGTACGATGTCAGCAGTTGCATCAAGAAACTTTTCTGCAATCTGGTTTAATACTTGTCCTTTGTAGGGGATTCCCTTTGGTAATACCACATCAAAAGCAGAGATGCGGTCAGAAACAACCATTACCAAATAATCATCGTTGATGTTGTAAACGTCGCGTACTTTTCCTTTGTATACGCTCTTTTGTCCCGGAAAATTGTAATCCGTTTTAACAATTGCTTGACTCATAATTATTAGTTTATATCAATATTTATTTTCCTTTAGTCCTGATATGTTCCTTTAGTTATTGCTGTCTTTATATACCTGAATTTGTTTCTTTCAATATGCTGACTGTAAACTTTATGCTCTTATTCTTTATCATATGCTTCGACAATGTCCTGAACCAATTTATGACGAACAATATCTTTTACATTAAAGTTCACACGCTCTATTCTTTTAATACCTTTTAATATTCTCATGGCTTGTACAAGGCCTGATTGCTGATGATTTGGCAGGTCAATCTGAGTAACGTCGCCCGTAATAATAAACTTGGCATATTCACCCATCCTGGTCAAAAACATCTTCATTTGATTGTTGGTGGTATTTTGTGCTTCGTCCAATATTACACACGCATTGTTTAGGGTTCGTCCACGCATAAAAGCCAGGGGTGCAATCTGGATGGTGCCGTTCTCCATAAATTCTTTCAGCTTTGCTCCTGGAATCATGTCCTGCAAAGCATCATACAAAGGTTGTAGATATGGATCAATTTTCTCCTTCATATCACCTGGTAGAAATCCCAGTTTTTCTCCTGCTTCAACAGCCGGGCGACTAAGGATGATACGTCGCACCTGACGATTCTTAAGAGCTGCTACTGCCAGTGCGATGGCCACATAGGTTTTACCTGAACCTGCCGGACCAACAGCAAATAATAAATCATTCTTCTTAAACCCCTTAACCAGTTTTTCCTGATTCTTTGTCCGTGCTTTGATGGGTTTGCCACTTGTACTGAAAAGTATAACATCACTATTACTGCTGGCATCACTAATTTTGTCGCCGCCAAGTATTTCGTTCAGTGATTTTTCTGTTAGTACGTTGTAATTGTGGTAATGGTTGAGCAGTAAATTTACCTTTTCTTCAAAATCAGCAACTTCTTCGGCGTCACCCATGGCTTTAAGCCAATTGCCCCTTGCAATGATGTTTAATTTTGGGAAACGATTTTTAATAACTTCCAGTTTGGCATTTTTAATGCCTAAAAACTCCACTAAATCAACCGATTCCAGGTAGATCAACTTTTCTATCATAAAGTGGTTTAAATCCTTAATTTTGTATTGTGCAAAGTAACAATATTTTTTGCATTTGTAAGCTGACAAAAGTGGTATTCATTGACCTCTCATTTGAAAAAAATCCCAATTGTCGTTAAAGAGGTCATTAAATTAAAAACGAAGTATAGATTATGAGTCAAAACCAGCATGCCGCCACCCTGACTGTTTTTAAGGAATTATTGGATATAATGGATGAGTTAAGGGCTAAATGTCCCTGGGATAAAAAGCAAACCAATGAATCGTTAAGAACATTAACCATTGAAGAGACTTATGAACTGGCTGATGCCATTATTAAAAAAGATGCATCGCTGATAAAAAAGGAACTGGGTGATTTATTGTTACACATTGTGTTTTATGCCAAAATTGGTTCTGAACAATGTGACTTTACAATGGCCGATGTTATTCAGTCGTTAAATGAGAAGTTGATTTATCGTCACCCACATATTTTTGCAGATGTTGAAGCTAACGATGCCAAAACGGTTGAAGAGAACTGGGAGAAACTGAAACTGAAAGAGAAAGGTGGGAACAAATCTGTGTTGGAAGGCGTGCCATTGTCGCTACCGGCCATGGTTAAAGCTAATCGTATTCAGGATAAAGCGCGTGGTGTTGGCTTTGACTGGGAGCATAAGGAGCAGGTTTGGGACAAGGTTAAGGAGGAGCTGGATGAGTTGAAAGCGGAAATTGCCGCTCACGATGAAGATAAAATGGAGGCTGAGTTTGGAGATTTATTGTTTTCGGTAATTAATGCGGCTCGTTTATATGGTGTCAACCCTGAAAATGCCCTGGAGCGAACCAATCGTAAGTTTATTAAACGCTTCAACTATTTAGAAGAGAAAACCCTGAAAGTTGGAAAAGATTTAAAGCAGATGAGCCTGGCCGAAATGGATGAAATTTGGGAAGAAGCCAAAAAACTGTAGTTTTTGACGAATGAGCTCTTTATGAGTGTTTTATTAAACAGAATATATGGGCCTGAGTGAACAAGAAAATGTAATATTGAAATAGAATATCTTATAATAGAAAGATAATCAAATAGATGGAGTGATTTGATTGCTTGTATTAACTAACGTTAAGCGTGTGTTTAATTGAAATTATATCTATTAGAATATTTCAGCCTAATGTTTCATCAATGGTATTTGGACGTTAGTCATAGAAAAACCGCCATTCGTCAATATTGAATAACATATGAAGGTTTCCTGAGGTAAATACAATTGAATTCACAATTCATTAAACACTCAATGAAACTGAAACGGACGGTTTCGAAAACACCCAACACTATTCAACATCCTTTACCTCTGCAGTTCAAACTCTAACCCAAAAGAGACTGCAGAGGTTTTTTTATTCCGCTTTCTTACAGTTACCTTTTGTCTATTTTAATGGTTTTCATGACGCTTCATCCCAAACCGGATGGATGTTCGGAGGTGTTTGGAAGTTCCATCCCGACCCGGATGGGTACTTCGATGGTGTTTGGAAGTTCCATCCCAAACCGGATGGATGTTCGAAGGTGTTTGGAAGTTCCATCCCAAACCGGATGGATGTTCGAAGGTGTTAAGAAGTTCCATCCCGACCAGGATGGATGTTCGAAGGTGTTTAGAAGCTCCATCCCGACC
>JAKSBD010000610.1 GCA_022361295.1 Bacteroidales bacterium | reverse complement strand
CCGATCTACGTGATATCGCCTATCAGTGCGTGACATTGGGGTATCTGCGCGTGATATCGACCTATCCATGCGTGACCTTGAGCTATACGACCGACGGGAAGCCACACTTTAACGACTGGAAAAGGAGTACAAGCGAAGAGAAGGGATTTGATGGAAAAAATTTGATAAAAGAATTCAAATAAAATTTATCATTAAATTCAGATTTCTTGGTCTTATTTACTATTTTGAGCAACCAATTGTTAATTGTGTTGTTCGTTCAATTATCAAACAAGATGTTAGATAAGGTTTATAAAATCCAATCGTTATAATATGAAGAAATTATTTGAGTTCTTAACTGCTTATTGGTTAATGGGTAGTTTACTGCTTTTTTTAGGTGCAGTGCTTGGTGTAGCCACATTTATAGAGAATGATTTTGGAACAAATGCATCAAAAGCACTTGTTTACAATGCCTGGTGGTTCGAATTGGTATTTGTGCTTTTAGCCATTAATATGACAGGCAATCTTATTAAGTTCAATAGTTTTAATATCAGAAAATTGCCCGGACTGGTGTTTCATCTGGCATTTTTGATCATCATTGTAGGAGCTGCAATAACCCGTTATGTTGGTTATGAGGGGATGATGCACATTCGTGAAGGTCATTCGTCAAACCAGATTCTATCCAGTGAACAGTTTGTAAATGTCTCCGTTAAAGCAGATGGATACTCAGATTCTGACGAAGAAAGTGTATTGTTTTCGATTGTCAGCCCCAATGAATATGCCGCTAGTTTCTCAACACCCAAAGGCAAGTTGAAACTACGCAGTGATATTTTTATTCCACAGGCTATGTCACGTACAGTTGAGAAGCCCGGAGGGAGTCCTGTAATTAATTTAGTTTTATCAGCAGCTTCTGGTCGACAAGAGTTTTCATTGTTTGAGGGTGATGAGGTCACTGTTGGTGATTACCGGGTGGCTTTTAATCCTGCCAAAGAAGATGGTCAAACCCTTGTTTTAAGCGTTAAAGATGGTATGCCACATTATAAGCCGTCAATAGAGGCCAGCATGATGCAAATGCAAACCGGAACAAGTCAGACTTTTGCGGCCGACTCTATTCATCAGTTGTATAATGGGGTCTTGTATAGTATTGGTGATTTAAGAATGGTTCTAACTAACTACATCGAAAGTGCAGGTGTTGAGCCTGTATCTGTTGAAGGTGATCAGGGCAGAGGCTTACCCGATGCCATTAAATTTGTGGCAGAGCTGGGTGATAAGCGAAAGGACTTTTTTGTATTTGGGCAAAAGGATGTGCTTGGTAAAGCATTCACCGGAGAAATTGACGGTGTAGAATTCAGTGTGAGTTATGGTTCTAAAATTATTCAGATACCATTTGCACTTAAGCTGAATAAATTTGAATTAGAGAGATATCCGGGAAGTGAAAGCCCAAGTTCATTTGCCAGTGAAGTAACACTGGTTGACGAACGAACAGGCCTGGAAGAAGACAGACGTATTTTTATGAACAATATTCTTAACTATCATGGCTATCGTTTCTTTCAATCGTCATACGATATGGATGAGAAGGGAACTATTTTGTCGGTTAACCGCGATTGGTGGGGGACTTTGCTAACCTATCTTGGTTACTTTTTATTGGCTATGGGCATGTTTGCAGCGCTTATAGCGCCTAACACACGTTTCCGTCAGTTGATTAAGCGCACTTCAGAGATATATAAGAAAAAACAAACATTGACTATACTACTGGTGGCTTTGTTTAGCTCATCTGTATGGGCCAATGAGTTAAATCCACCTCATAAAATCAGCCAGGAAAGTGCAGATGCATTTGGGCAGTTGTGGGTACAGGATAACGGTGGGCGTATGAAACCGCTCAACACAATGAATAGCGAAGTGATTAGAAAACTGGCCAAGCACCACACCTTCAAAGGCTGGTCGGCAGACAAGGTGGTGCTTAGTATGATGATTGATGCACCTTATTGGCAAACAGTTCCGATGATTACCGTTAAGCACGATGATTTAAAAGGAATGCTGCAGATAAGTGGTAAAAAAGCTGCTTTTAAAGATTTTTTCACTGCCAATGGTCAGTATAAGATTCGAAAACTGGTAGAAGATTCATATCGTAAGCGCCCTGCTTATAGAAATAAGCTGGAGCAGGAAGCCGTTAAGGTTGATGAGCAAATCAATGTATTTTATATGTCTCAGATGGGTAGCTTCCTTAAGTTATTCCCGCAGCCGGGAGATGCCCAGGCAAGCTGGTTAGTTCCGGGAGCTAAACCGGAAGGTGTTTCGCAGGAAGACAGTTTATTGGTGCGTAATTTATTTGGTATGTACCTTGAAGCTTTGTCATCAGGAAATAAGGCCGAAGAAGCAACATATGTGAAAGCCATTGCTGATTACCAGAATAAATACGGACATGAGATTTTACCATCTGAAACCAAAAAGAAAATAGAGATATTCTATAATAACAGCTCATTATTTATGAGCCTTATGCCTTACTTTTTGGTATTAGGTCTGATATTATTGTTTTTCCAGCTAACGACCCTGGTTAATCCAAAGTGGCAATTTAGATGGATTATCAGAGGAGGACTATTTTTAATTGTAATTGCATTTACTGCCTACACACTTGGTTTAGCGCTTCGTTGGTATATATCAGGGCATGCACCATGGAGTAACGGTTATGAATCAATGTTATACATTGGATGGAGTACCTTGCTGGCGGGATTGTTATTTAGCAAACAAAGTCCAATAGCATTATCTGTTACTTCGTTTTTCGC
Organism: Bacteroidales bacterium; assembly: GCA_022361295.1. GTDB lineage: Bacteria > Bacteroidota > Bacteroidia > Bacteroidales > Marinilabiliaceae > Carboxylicivirga. The sequence continues at coordinate 4,916 of JAKSBD010000610.1, read as the reverse complement.
TGGTATTATTCTTATGGTGGCTCACTTAAGCTGGATGAACCCCGAGATTACCAACCTGGTACCGGTATTAAAGTCATACTGGTTAACTATTCATGTGGCCATTATAACCGCCAGTTATGGTTTTCTGGCCCTTGGCGCCTTACTTGGATTCTTGAATCTTATTCTATTTGGTGTTAAATCTGCCAAAAACCATAAGGCATTTTCTTTAACCATTGAAGAGTTATCAGCTATTGCAGAAATGTCAATGACAGTAGGTCTGTACTTTCTGACAATTGGTGCCTTTTTAGGTGGTGTTTGGGCCAACGAATCCTGGGGACGCTATTGGGGATGGGATCCAAAGGAAACCTGGTCGGCTGTTACCATTTTGGTATATGCTTTTGTGCTACACATGCGTTTTATACCGGGCATGAAAGGGCTAACCACATTTAACTTCTGGTCGCTTATTAGCTTTAGTTCAGTATTAATGACATACCTGGGTGTTAACTACTACCTGGCTGGTATGCATTCATATGCCAAAGGTGATCCTGTGCCAATTCCTGATTTTGTTTACTACACAATAGTTGTTGTGGCTGTTGTTTCATTCTTTGCCTACTATAACGAATCAAAAGTACAGAAGGCCCTGGGAAGTGAAGAAAAGATTGAATAAAAAATAACTTTTTAAGTGTAACAGTATCACATAGATGGCTGAAGACAGGTATGTTTTCAGCCATTTTTGTTTAACTTTTTGCAAACAAAATGGTCAAAACCATTGTTTAGGATGCATAACAAATTTATAGAACAAAATGGCAAAAATAACATTCAAAGGAAATCCGGTCAGTACAGCTGGAGATCTTCCAAGAGTAGGTGCTGAGGCTCCTGAATTTTCATTGGTTAAAACAGATTTGAGCGAAGTTTCTTTAGCTGATTATAAAGGCAAGAAAGTTGTGTTGAATATATTCCCAAGTGTTGACACAGGTGTTTGTGCAGCTTCGGTTCGCCGGTTTAATGCAGAAGCTTCAAAACAAGATAATACTGTTGTTCTTTGTGTTTCACGCGATCTGCCTTTCGCCCATGCCCGCTTTTGTGGAGCCGAGGGTTTAGAGGATGTGGTTTCCTTATCTGAATATAAAGACGAGGTCTTTAGCCAGAATTATGGTGTTAAAATGGTAGATGGACCATTGGCCGGATTATTATCACGTGCAGTAGTTGTTGTTGATGAGAACGGAAAAGTTTCACACAGCGAGCAGGTTGATGATATCGTAAATGAGCCTGATTATGATGCAGCTTTAAAAGCTTTATAATATAATTAGTTGTTTAGTTTTATTCATTAAAAGAGCTGTTCCGTTTGTCGGTTCAGCTCTTTTTATTGCCTTTTATAATTAACCATTAATCACTAGCCATTAAATACCATTCTTAAAAAAGTCTTCTTCGGTGAGGGTTGTTAATCTTTTTTCGGCCACTTCTTTAAGTTTAATGGCATATCTGTCATTGCCCTTTTTAGGATTCAGTTCTTCGGGCAAAACACTAATGAAGAGTTCATAGTTCTCTTTTGCCTGAGTATGGTCCTTTAACTGATAATCGTATATCGATGCCTGCCGGTATAAATACTGTGGTTTATTGTCGTACTTATAAGCAGAATGATAGTGGTTAATGGCTATTTTGTATTGACCCATATCAAAATAAATCATGGCCAGTTTAACGTGTGTTTTCTCCATTAATACCGGCGAAGGCTTAATCAATTGCTGAGCCAGGTATAAGTACATAATACCTTTTTGAGGCTGGTTGGTTTGGCCTAGTGAGGCACCCAGAAAGAAGGCCACTTCGGGGTCATCACCCTTAATGTCATAGGCCGACTTAAGATATTTGGTTGCATTATCAAAATTATCCAGTCGATAAGAGGCAATACCCAAGTGTTTTTTGGTTAAGAAAGAGCTGTCACCTTGTGCTTCCAACCGCCTGAACATGACGAGTACATTGTTATTAGAACCATTTTTAAAATTAGCCAAACCCGCTACCAATAAAAAGTTCTTATTATTATCCAGCTTCTCAATAAACGGAACGCACAAGTCGTGACATTCAACGTACATTTTACTGCCAAGGTAAACCCGGGCCAATCGCAATGCAACCTTCTGGTTATCGGGATGTTGCTTTAGAATCATTTTGTAAATTGATATGGCAGCATCTTTACTATTCGTTTTTTCATAGGTTTCGGCCAGTAAAGTGTTTACGCTAAGATTGGTTGAATCATGGTCTGTATATGTTTTCAGTAAATTTATATTAGTATCATATTCCTTATAGAAGTGATTGATTTCGGCATATCGTAACAGGTTACTGACATTATTGGGTTCCGAATTGTATCTGTTTTTACATATGGGAAGTGCTTTGCTGTAATTACCACTGCTCATGTAACATCTGCTTAATAATTCCAAATGTTGCGTTTGAAGACTGGCTGAATCCTTTACTAAACAATCAATAGCTTTTTGTGGATAGCCACTTTGCTGGTATGCAATGGCCAGATAATATGCATTATTTAATGATAAGGAATGAATGTCAGGCGAAAGTTGACTGATAACATCGTTATAACGCGATTCGGCCAGTAATAACTGTACATCGCTTTGTGCCTTGGTGTTCAGGTTTAAAAGTATTGTCAGGCAGGTAATAAGAAAACATGTTTTCATAAATTAGGTTTTAAATTTATTCAAATATAACTAAAAAGTTAGTTGAATAACAACTGTTAAGTAGATTTAAAACAAAAAAGCCGCCGGTAACAATTACGGGCAGCCTTTTAGTATATACGGAGTCACGAATATCGACTCAATGGTTACTTTAGAATGGTGATGGTTCAACATAAATAGGATGTGAAGGGCTGTCATCAGACGGCAGATGAACAGGTCTCTCGGGCTCAACATACTTATCGTCGCTACTACATGAAGTTAAACTAATACCAACAATAAAAAGACTCACTGCGAAAATTGATTTTAAAGTTTTCATGACTCAAAATTTTAAATGATTACTTAGTTAATTATTACATTACAAATATGCAGTGAATGAGCCCGGTATTTTATCCCAAATGTGTCATGTGCTAACCCAATCGGCTCTTTTCATTCTTTGATTAAATATTGAATTACATTAATTTTAACCTTATTCATCGTAAAGCAATAAGATTGGATAGAGTAGTACTTGATATTAAAGAAGGACCGGCCAGTAACTATATTGAAGCATTGTATAAGAATTTTGGCGGGCAGGCGAAACCTGATTCTTATACAATTAATATTGCATCATTATCAATGCATTTAGCATCTTACGAGATATTTAAGGGGCTTGAGCTGGTAGTAACTGATGGTCTTTCCAGTAAAACGCTGGTTGCCAGACGGATTCCTGATGATGATCCGGACTATATTCATATTACTATTTTTAAAGAAGGGCAGTTAACCCAGCATTATTCTTCTCAGCAAGAACACATTGAAGCCGGAACTACTAAAGGTGTGTTTGCACATAACGGAATGTTTCCATTGGTGGCTGAATTTCCGGCAGAACATAGTTTCAAATCAATTGCATTTAAATTTCGCAAGGAAGCCTTAAAAGCCTTAATGCCCGAAGCGATGGAAACCTATGACGCCTTGTTTGGTGATTATAAACCTATTACTTATCATACGAGCCTGCCAAAGGAAATAGAGCGTATTACCGATGATATATTTTACTTCAGAGATGCTGATTTTGGAAATAGATCGCTAGTAATGGCCAGAGGCCTGGAAGCATTTACTGCCTTATGGATAATGGCTAAAAACAATACTTCCAATTCTGATTTAAATGGTTTACATGTTGATGATTATAAACGTTTGCTTCAAATAAAGGAAAAGCTTTTAGGTAGTTTCGAACAGAAAATAGTTATCGAGGATATAGCACTCGAGTACGGAATAAGTGTTTCTAAATTAAAACGTGATTTCAAGACTTTATATGACTGTTCAATCTACCAGTTCTATACACATGCCAAAATGGATGAGGCCTATCGGCGTCTTAAGTCGGGCGATTATTCCGTAATGGAGGTAGGATATGATTTAGGATATCAAAATCTATCCAAATTCTCCTCCATGTTTAAAAAGGTAAAAGGCCTGTCACCTAAAGAGGTTCTAAAAATGCCGGTTTAATTATTTTAAGCCAATACCACTTATCTTTTTATATAAGTCTAGCGCATATACATCGGTCATACCAGATATAAAGTCAAGCACCGATTGAATTTTCTCATACAACGGAGTATCTTCAGTTGTAGTAAACTGCTCAGGTATAAATGGCAGTAACATCTTCGAATAGAAGTCCTTTGGATTTGTAACTGCTTTGATGAATTCTTCAAGCAAAGTGCCTAAAATGCGGTATCCTGCTATTTCAATCTCAACTACCGAAGGGTGTTTATAAATGCGTTTAAATGCTGTTTTTTTACAGGTTTCCATTGCTTCATGCTCTATTCCGCTTAAATGGTCAATAAGGCCACCTGTAAACTGTCCTTCTAAAATAGTTTGGTGATTATTCCAGAAAATATCCGTACAACGGTTAACTAACTTACCAATCACTTTGGCTCGCAAAAAGGCCATCTGCTCATTTTTGTCAGTTACCTCTGCAAATATTTCATTGATCTTAGCAAACTCATGTGCTTCTGTTTCTCTATTAAAAAAGCCGGTCAGTAGATCGAATGTTTCTTCGTATGATAGTATTTTTAGCTTGTGGGCATCTTCAATATCCATCACCTGGTAACAAATATCGTCAGCAGCTTCAACCAAATAAACTAAAGGATGACGGGCGTATATGCCCTTTTCATTATCTATTAGTTTTAAACCAAGTGTGTTGGCAATATGCTCAAAGGTTGATTTTTCTGACTGGAAATAGCCATACTTCTTCAGACCAATACCCGATTCATAGGGGTATTTTAAAATAGAAGCAAT
>JAKSBD010000609.1 GCA_022361295.1 Bacteroidales bacterium | reverse complement strand
TCTCGCCCAATGGCGATATGGTAAATGACTTCTTTATCATTGGTGGAGCTGACAATGTGCAGAATAATAAGTTAACGGTTTTTGACATAAGTGGTGAAGTAGTTTTTGAAACCAATAATTTCTGTCATCCAAACAGCCCAACTGAATTAGGCTGGAATGGTCAGAAAAAAGATGGAAAGACAGAAGATGGCACCTACTACTATATTTTCGAAGGTGACGGAATAAAGCCAATCAAGAGTTACTTAATCATAAAGGGGAGCAGATAATGAAAAAGGCATTAAGAATTATAGTATTCGCAACTTTCTTGCTTCTTTCGTTTTTGCCGCTTAAAGCACAGAAAGACATTGTAATGAGTCAGTATATGCATAATCGTTATGCATTAAATACCGCTTTCTCAGGAAACCGCGAAGTGTTATCACTATATGGAGGTTATCGTAAAAAGTGGGCTGGTATTGATGGTGCGCCCGGATCTATGTTATTCAGTATGCATTCTCCGTTAAAAAAAGAGAACATCGCCTTGGGTCTTGAGGTATTTAATCAACAGTATGGTGTGAATAAGCAAACAGGCTTTATTGGTTCATATACTTATCGATTAAAAATGTCGGGCAACCAAAAGCTGGCTTTGAGTATTAATGGAGGTGGTAGTTTTTACAGTGCCAACTGGACTGAGGTATCAACATTAGATCCTATCGGAGGAGAAGGTGTAATTGACACAGAATTTGCATCTAATGAATCTAACTTTGCGCCTGTTGTTGGGTTTGGGTCAGCCTGGTATTCTCAAAAGTTCTTTGTTGGTGTATCTGTGCCAAACTTCTTTTATTACAACCCATATGTTGATGGCGGTTCAAATGAGTTTGCGCTCGACAAAGCCAACTATCTTGCTACCGGAGGGTATTTGTTTACTTTATCAAAGAAGTGGCATTTGCAGCCGAGTTTTATGGCACGTTATAATCCGGAGTTTGATTCTTCAATAGATGTCAATGCGACCGTGATATATAATAATATGTTGTGGGTTGGTGGAGCATACCGAACAACAGGTGATTTTGTTGCGATGCTTGCCTATCAGGTAACACCACAGTTAAGATTTTCTTACAGCCTTGATTATGCAACCGGTGATATCAGTAGTTATAATGATGGTACGCATGAAATTGCCATTCAGTTTGATTTTGGATATAAAGTGAATACCCCGAACCCTAAATTCTTTTAAACCTGTCGTATGCGTCAAATAGTATTTATCTTCTGTATTTTACTTTCAGGTAGTTATCAACAGATGACCGCTCAAGGTTTAAGTGTAAAAAAGCTACCGTTTTGTAAACCTAATCAAAGTGAAATAGCACCAACTGTTCATGATTCGCTATTGTATTACAGCTCCAATAAAAATGTAAACTGGCTGAGTAAAGCAGTAGATCAGGACAATCAGAATTTTTACAATTTATTTACTGTTCATCAACGCCAGGATTCTACCTGGACATTAACGGAGCAATATAAACCATCCTATTTTTCACAATACCATACTTCATCCATTAGTTTTTTGCCTGACAGTAACGAAATTTACTTTACAGAAGTACATATGAAGGAGCGGAAACGTCTGCAGAAGAATACCGTTAATTTGTTTGGAGTTTTCGTGGCAAAGGAGAGAGGAAAGGGTTATACAAGGGCAAAAGGATTACCATTTAACTCACGACGTAGTTATAATACCGGACACCCAGCCGTTTCTGCAGATGGTCGATACTTATTCTTTGCATCTGATATGGAAGGTGGTTATGGTCAGACCGACTTATATGTTTCGGAAAGAGATGGTGGTGAATGGGGACCTGCTCAAAATCTGGGTTCTGTTATAAATACCGGAGGAAAAGAATTATTTCCGTTCTATCATGCCAGTGGTAAACTATATTTTGCTTCCGATAGCCTTGGAGGAGAAGGAGGGTTAGATATTTTCTATACATATAGAACAGAGAAAGGCTGGGCAAAACCCACCGCTATGGATACGGGTATTAATACGCCGTCCAATGAGTTCAGTTGTTTCATTGATGAAAGTGAGCAATTCGGGTACTTCGCCTCTGATAGAGATGGAGACGATAATTTATATGAATTCGCGTACATGTTCCCATTTTTTGGACCAGGAACAAAGCAGAAAGAAAATACATACACATATCGGTTTTATGATCGAATGAATGGGAAAGGTGATGGTCCTTTAAAGTATGTCTGGCACTTTGGTGATGGAACCAAAGCTGAAGGAGATACGGTTATTCATAAATATAATAAACCGGGGACTTACCACGTTCAATCAGTATTGGTAGACACAATTGATAATGTTGAGTTGTTTGTGCTTAACGATTTTTACCAGGATGTTAAAAAGAAAATACAGGTATATATTAATGTGCCCGATGAGGTGAAAGCCGGTGAATTACAAACGCTTGATGCAATGCAGTCAAACCTTGGTGACTTTGAACCAAATGGGTTTTATTGGGAATTGCCTGATGGTTCTAAACAAAAAGGTGAAACAATTCAATATATTTTTCGAACAAAAGGAAAATACATTGTTAAATGTGGAACCGTTTGTAAGAATGATCCGCATAAAAAAATGTGCACCTATAAAGAAATTAACGTAATCGAATAATTATGTCCAAACTACTTAAGCTATCATTTGTATTTTTGTTGGTCGGAATTATGGCTCATGCGCAGCCTGTTCCCGGGGGAGATGAGAACATTCCTAACCTGATAACTTTTGGTGCCAATGCCGAAACATCTTGGGGTGATGCCAGCTTTTGTCAAATTATTTTCTTTACTGTTCCTGAAAATCACACTGCACCTATATACATAAAAGTTTACGACCCTGATTGTGGTGGTGAAAATGATGAGATACAGGGAGAGTGGGACACCCAAACTTCATATAGTATTTATGGTGGACAAGGGAGTTGCTCGCATGAAGATGCTAAAAAATTAAATCTTGATGGTAATTACGATGAAGGAACGTTATTGGCGTCAAAAACATTTGGTAACGATGCCGGTTACAATCAAAAGTGGTATACATTCGGTCCAATAAACCCTTCTGAAGGGGAGTATCTTCCTGATGAGGGTGGCCACGTTTTTAAAGTAATCATAGAAGGTATTAATGGTGATGATGGTAATATGTATCGTCTGTTTATGAGTACCAAGGAGGATGCGCAAGATGAAGTTGAAGGAGGTTATGCATTCTATTATAAATACACAGTACGACTACATGATAATCCAGGTGAGATCTCACACATTTATCCATATGTAAATGATTCCAGTATTGTTTCCATTAAACAAACAAATTTTGATTGGGATAATGACGGGCGGATTATTGTACGATCAGTGGCAACCGCCTACAGTCCGATGAAAATTTCAGGAGACGACGAGTGGGCATCAAGCATGTATAATATCAAGCCAGAAGAATACAATACTTCACTGGATATTCAAATGCATAAAAATCGTACAGGTGATTATCGAAACAATAATGTGGTGATTTATTTCGAAAACCAATATGGTGAGTTGCTTAAGTCTTACAGTGTGCCAATTGGAGGTGTACCTAAATACAAAGGTAATCCGGGTGCCGAAGAACTATAAGGTTGAGTGCGCATAAGTTGACTATCATTGTCTTTGAGGAAAAATCTGAAAAATGAAAAAACTACTATCATATTGGTTATTAATATTTCTTATTGTCATACCAGGGATAATAAGAGCGCAGTCGTTCGATTTTAAAATTTACAATACTTCTGAAGGCCTTGCAGATAATGATATAATTGCTTTGGCTCAGGATAAGAATGACTATGTGTGGATGGCGACAGACGAAGGTCTGATCCGATATGATGGAATCGAATATGATGTTTATACCACATCCGATTCATTAGCACATAACTATATTAACTGCTTGTTTTTTGACCGCAATGACAGGTTATGGATAGGCCATAAAAATGGTTTGATTAGCTATCGGGAGAACGATCAGTTTTACAAGGTAGCTGTAGAAGGCGCTTCACAACTGATCTCGGATATTTCACAGGATGTGCAGGGGAATATTTGGGCTATTGATCAAAAACGAGGTTTAATTAAAATCTCACCCGAAGGTGAGGTCACAACTTTTTTTGACCGCAAAAAGTTTGGGAGAAAAAGCTATACCGCTTTACAGGTTTTGTCACCAACTCGGTTGCTAGTGGGGACAGCTAAAAGAGGCTTGTTTGTTTTTGAGTTTGATGAGTCCTTTGAGAAGGCTGATATTACTAAAGTTGATGATATACCAAGTGTTTGGATTAATAGTATTGTAAAAAGTAAAACCACAAATAGATATTGGATAGGAACACGAGGGAAAGGATTTTATTCATATAATGAACAGGAAGATCATAAGGGTGTAAGTCATATCTCAGATAATACCTTATGTCAGAAGTTCAATATTGAAGAAGAAGAGGTAACAGATATCTATGAAGAGGCTGAAGGACATTTATTAGTGTCTACAATTGGTAGCGGCGTTATTCGGTTAATTTTTGATCCTACTCAAGGTATTTTCAATGATTCTTTCAAATACTCAAATAACAACGGGTTAAGTAATAACGATGTGCAGGATATACTTTGCGATCGGGAGGGGAATTATTGGTTTGGTACAAAAGGTGGAGGTGTATCATTATTGGTGAATCAGTATTTTGTGTTTTATAATCTTGATGAGATTGGCTTTCACTACAAAGCCCGATCTATTCTTAAAGATGGAGAACAGTTATGGATTGGACTTGACAGAGGGTTAATCCTTACTGATCCAATGTGCTTTGATGTACGTTATTTTGATGAGCAATACGGTGGTATTCCAAATGATGAGATAGTTGACATTTACAAGTCAGACGATGGGACGATATGGATCGCATCTGCCAATAATGGATTGTATTATAAAGCACCTAATGCTCAATCATTCAGGAAAAAGAATTACTTTAATAATAAGCTGGCTTTAAAGGTAAATGGTATTGCTGGTTATGAGCACTATTTGTTGTTGGCAACCCAGGGAGGTTTAGTTGTCATTAATAAAAAAACAAGCCACATTAAAAACTATGAGATTGAAGATGGCTTGTCGCATAACAATATCAATTTTGTCTATGTCGATTCCAGAAATAATATATGGGTAGGTCCCAAAGACGGAGGATTGTGTAAGATCAATCCGGTTGTAAATCGTATTGAACGTCATCCTGTTAAAGATAATGTGGCTGTTGATGTAACAGGCATGAGCGAAGATAATGAAGGACGCTTATGGATTAGTACGAAGGGAGAAGGTGTTATTTGCTACGATAAAGATGCAATTGCTGTGCAAGCTACGACCAATGAGGGACTCAAAAAAGATTTCTGTTACGGCATTTTTAAGGATATTAAAAATCGCCTGTGGGTGTGTCATGATGGTGGTTTGTCACGTATTGAAATAGATAAAGCAGAATCTGCTATAGAAGAGAGTGTAAAAACGTATGGCTATAATGAAGAACTTGGCAACGAGTTTTTTCAGGTTAGGAATGATGATATTGGTGGGGTTTGGTTTGTTTCAAACAAAGGAGTTGTCAACTATTTGCCTGAGAATGATCGACCAAATAATGTAGCACCAATTCTGAATGTAACAGGTATTGAAATTGATGATGAGAAAATAGATTTAACTAATAAGATTAAACTTAAATACCCCTATGGTAAGGGATCTTATAAGTTTAAGGTTGATTTTAGAGCAATCAGTTTCAAAAATCCGCAAGGAGTAACCTATGAGGTTAAGATTGATAAAGAAAGTGATGAAGAGGATGGAAAATGGGCGGAACTTGAAAATGTGAGCCATAAAGAAATTGATTATTTAAGCTTTGGTAATTATAAGATTCAGATACGGGCTTTTAATTCTGATGGTAAAGAGACCAGTTTGTTGCGCACTATTAACATTAGTATTGCAAAGCCATATTGGAGGACCTGGTGGTTTAGTGTTTTGATTTGTTGTTTGTTGGTACTATTGTTTTATGCTTTACATGAATATCGTCAGCGAGCACTAAAGCGACAAAACCAAAGGCTGCAAAAAGAAGTGGCCTCCCAGACTGTAGAGTTACGTGAGCAGAAAGCAGAAATAGAACGAAAAAACAGAGATATTACAGACAGTATCAACTACGCTAAAAAAATTCAATCGTCTATTTTGCCGTCAATGGACGATTTAATGACTGTTTTTCCCGAATCGTTTGTGTACTTCTTGCCGCGAGATATTGTTAGTGGCGATTTCTACTGGTTTAATCGTTCTAAAGATTATTTTATCGCCTGTTGTGCCGACTGTACCGGTCATGGTGTTCCGGGTGCGTTTATGTCGATGATTGGAACAACTATACTTAATGATATTTTCCGTATACCAGATATTGACTCCCCTGCTGCAATGCTTGAACGCCTTGATGAAGAGGTTAAAAAGTTATTGCAAAAGACGGAAGGAAATGAAAGTATGGATGGTATGGATATTTCAATTGTAGAAGTACATATTCCAACCCGCCGAATAAGACTGGCATCTGCAAAACGGCCCGTTTATCTTATTATTAATGATGAAATGACTGTTTATAAAGGAAGTAGAAGGAGTATTGGTGATAGTTACGAAGAACAGTTAAGTCCATATGTAAACGTTGAATACAACTGTAAAAAAGGCGATCAGGTGTACATGTTTTCAGACGGATATCCTGATCAGTTTGGAGGTCCGTTGGGTAAAAAGTTTATGAAAGTTGGTGTTCAGAATATGATTGGTGAAATTTATGATAAGAAGGGAAAGCAGCAATATAATCATGTTAAGAAGAATTTCGAGAATTGGCTTGGTGATCAAGAGCAGATTGATGACGTTTTGTTTATGGGAATAAAATTATAATAACATTACGATAAATAGCGTAAGTAAAAGCTGCTCAGTGTGATGCAGCTTTTTTCATGCCTGGCATTTGCTAAAAAGTGTTACGTTTTAACACTTTTGCTATTAACTAGTAAAGAACTTAAAACCAGGCATAGCAATGAAACACATGATATTAGACAAGCTAGTTCAAAAAGCATCTGTCGTATGGAGTGATATTGAATCAGAAAAAGAATTAAAAATAAAAACATTAAATACAGTAAAGAAGCGTCTTCAGCATTTTGCCAGCCCACAGGAAGAGAATGATGTGAAAATTGAAATAGTAAGGCAAACCTGTCGACGTCTTAGAGAATTATATCCTTCTTATGCACAGGCTATCGATGAGATTATTAAACCTTTTGAGCATCATTTAAAATTCGATAATCTGGCAGTTCTTCCGTTTAAACAGATTGATGCCTTAACCTTTAAAATATTTATGAATCAGAATATGATGGGATTTGCAGGTTAATGTATAGTTTGAGGCAACTTAGAAGAATGAATTATCATTATTATACCCAATGGATGTTAAAATACGCAGAAAGTCATTTGTTTATTACAATGGTTGGAAGCTATGGATTATCAAAGGGGTTTTAGAGGCGTAGCGAACTACAGGCCATTTTAATTACTAATTGGTATTAATGCCTATTGTGTCTGTTAAATATATTACTTATCAATATAAAAAAGAGGGAATCCGTTTCGGGATTCCCTCTTTATCGGTTAATTGTTTAAGGGTTAAAATGAGATTCCATTTTAACTTATCAGACTAAATTACTAATAATCAACAAAAAAAAATGGGCTGTGGAATATCCTAGTATCTGCTTAAACCTTTAGTATATTATGAAAGAAAATTTCAAAAGAAAAAAACCACAGCCCTTTCTAAACCCATGAGAAACTATTCACTTACGCCAATAGCTAATAAATACGCTTTCGCATTCAGTTATATAGACACTTAATTGATGAAATGGGGTGACAATTAAGTAGTTTTTTTTCATATTATTTTGTCAATGATTGCTAAGAGTCAGTAGTAGTGAGTGGTATGTGGTTTATAAATTGAAATTAAAAGTCTTAAATTTGCAAGAGTTAAACAAATTGGGATGGGCAGAGAAAGAACACCGCACATTGGGCTTTTTGGAAGGCGAAATAATGGAAAAAGCTCTATAATTAACCGCCTGGCTAACCAGGATATTGCAATTGTATCAGATTTTGCAGGAACAACTACTGATCCTGTTAAGAAATCTTTTGAGATTACTGGTTTTGGTCCAGTTATTTTAATTGATACCGCAGGTATTGATGATGAAGGTGAGTTAGGGAAAAAGCGTATCCAAAAAACGATTAATGCCATTAAATTGGTTGACCTGGCCATATTGGTTATTACCGATAATACCTGGGGTGAAGAGGAGCAGTCCTTAGTAGAGAAATTTAAAGAACAAGATACTCCATTTATAGTCATTCATAACAAAACGGATATTGTTGGCTTAAACTCGGAATTTGCTGCAACGTGCAAGTTGGTGGGAAGCTCTGATGTTTTGCCTTATAATTGCCATAATGGAGATACAGAGGCCATCATTTTGGCCATCCGTCGGACCATACCTGAATCGGCTTATACTACACCATCATTGGTAGGTGATTTAATTAAGTATGGTGATATTGTGTTGCTGATAACGCCTATTGATATTGAGGCGCCCGAAGGAAGACTTATTTTGCCACAAATCCAGGCAATCCGTGATATTTTAGATAATGATGCAATTTGTATTGTTTTAAAAGAACGAGAGGTAGATGTTTTTTTGAAGAAAACCGGAATTAAGCCGGCATTGGCCATTACGGACAGTCAGATTTTTCTGAAAGCAGATGCATCGATTCCAAAAGATATCCCTTTAACTAGTTTTAGCATTCTTTTGGCACATTTTAAGGGAGATTTTGAAAATTACCTTGATGGGACACCCAAAATTGATAAGCTAAAAGATGGAGATCGTGTGTTGATGCTTGAGTCATGTTCACATCATGTTGCCTGTGATGATATTGGCAGGGTCAAAATACCCCGTTGGATAGCGACTTATACGGGACGAAAGCTGGACTTTGATGTTGTTGCCGGTTTAGACAAAATAGAACGGCCTATGGATGATTATGCATTAATTATACAGTGTGGAGGGTGTATGATCACCCGCAAACAATTATTTAATCGTTTGGGGCCGGCCAAAGCAAGCAAGATCGCTATTACTAATTATGGCATGGCGATTGCTTACGTGCAGGGAATTTATAGCAGAGCAATAAAGCCGTTTGTAAATGGCTCTGATGAGACTTCATTGGATTATTTATAATGAATGATGAACTTTTGGTAGCTGATACATGTATTAGTTGTGCCTAAACAATTAAAAACGTAGGTTTGTCAGGTTGAAATAACGCAAAGGATTTGAATATGATATATAATGCTGGAGATAAAACGGCAGTTTCATGCGGTGAGTTAAAAATAAGTTACGATGCATTGAAACAAAATATTGCAACTTATTCAGGGTTGTTAAAAGATATTTCTGTTAATCGAATAGCTATTTTCTCAGAAAATCAGGTAGGGTGGATTTATTCCTTCTATGCTGGTTGGTATAACGATGCAACCGTTGTGCCTATTGACTTTATGTCATCGGAAGATGAAGTGGCCTATATTCTAAAGGATTGTTACCCGGAAGTTATATTTACTTCTATTGAAAAGAAAACCTTGCTGGAGAATGCCATTGAAAAGGCAGGTATCAAAACAGAAGTTTTTGTTATTGAAGAATGCAATGAATTATCACCTGCTGATGTTAATGGCTTGGGTGTACTAAATGACGATAAAGATAAAACGGCAGTTATTATATACACATCCGGTACGACCGGCAGTCCCAAAGGAGTAATGTTGTCTTTTGAGAATCTGATGGCTAATGTTGATGCAGTATCTAATCAGATTAATATTTATACCAAAGATGAGGTGGTCATGATGCTCTTACCTATGCATCATATCTTTCCGTTGATGGGTACTATGATAGCACCACTTTATGTGGGTGGAACAATCGCTGTTTCTCCTTCGATGGCATCTGAAGATATCATCAAGACCCTGCAGGATAATAGAGTGTCTATTATCATCGGTGTACCTCGTTTGTATTCAGCCATACGAAAAGGTATTCGAACTAAGATTGACAACAGTGCAATTGCCCGCACACTATTTAAGCTTGCAGAAAAGATTAATTCAAGAAGCTTCTCCAGAAAAATCTTTAATTCAGCTCATCAAAAATTTGGAGGAGCTGTAAAGTATATGGTGTGCGGTGGTGCGGCATTAGATCCGGAAGTTGGTGGAGATTTTAATACGCTTGGTTTTGAAGTGTTGGAAGGTTTTGGAATGACTGAGGCAGCACCAATGATTACATTTACACGCCCGGGGCGTGTCCGTATCGGAAGCCCTGGAGAAGTACTGCCGGTAGCCGACGTTGAGATTCGAGAGGGAGAAATTGTTGTAAAAGGGCCAAATGTAATGCAGGGGTACTTTAATCGTCCTGAAGAAACAGCTGAAGTGCTTAAGGATGGCTGGCTATACACAGGAGATTTGGGCCGATTGGATGATGACGGTTATTTGTATATCACCGGGCGTAAGAAGGAGATTATAGTACTGTCGAATGGTAAAAACATTAATCCGTCTGAAATAGAAGCTAAGATCGAAAATCGTGCAGCTTGCGTTGCGGAAATCGGTATTTATGCTGATCTGGATCAATTAAAGGCGATCATTGTTCCCAATAAAGCTGATTTTGCGGGTATGACTGCTGAGCAGGTTGAAGAAAAAATAAGATGGGAAGTAATTGATGTGTATAATCAATCAGTATCGCCTTACAAGAAAATAATGGATTTTTCAGTAACGGATGCAGAGTTGCCGCGCACCCGTTTAGGTAAACTGCAGCGATTTAAATTAGCAGAATTCGCATCTGGTAAAGAAGAGCAGGAGGAACAAGCAGAGCAAATAGAACTTGAAGAATATAAGATTGTTGCAGATTTTATTGCAAGTGAGAAAAACTGTAATGTTCGCCCAAATAATCATATTGAATATGACCTGGCGCTAGATTCATTAGATAAAGTAGGCTTATTGGTATTTATCCAGTCTACCTTTGGAATAGAAATGGAGGTTGAGCAGTTAGTTGGTTTTTCATCTGTATTAGCTCTGAGTGAGTATATAGCTGATAAGCGTACAAAAATGACGATTGAGAAGATTAACTGGTCAAAGATTCTAAAGGAAAAGGTTAACCTACAATTGCCACGTACCTGGTTTACAGGAACTATTTTCTTAAAGATATCGAAGATGTTCTTCCGATTATACTTCCGTTTTAGAGGTAAAGGGGCCGGTAATGTGCCAGATGGGCCATGTATTATTGCTCCAAATCACCAGAGTTACTTTGACGGTTTGTTTGTTGCTTCCTGGTTAAAGAATAAAAGCGTTAGGGAAACATATTTCTATGCCAAAGAAAAGCATGTTAAATCACGCTTCCTTAAATATTTTGCCAATCGCCATCACATCATTATAATGGATCTGAACAAAGACCTGAAAGAGTCAATTCAGAAGATGGGAGAAGCATTGAAAAAGAAAAAGAAGCTTATCATTTTTCCTGAAGGAACACGTTCATTCGATGGTACATTAGGTGAGTTTAAGAAAACATTTGCCATCTTAAGCCGCGAATTAGATGTGCCTATCGTACCGGTTTCCATTAAAGGTGCGGTTAATGCTTTACCCCGTGGCTCTAAATTTCCGCGACCATTTAAAAAAGTTAGTGTCGAATTTCTGAAGCCGGTATATCCAAGTGGGGAATCTTATGAAGCATTGTCTGATATTGTTTTTAAAAGTATATCAGTTAATCAGGAAGTCATTAAAGCATAGGTAGTGAAAAAGTAAATCTGGAGCCTTCGCCGACGGTCGATTCTACCCAGATTTCTCCTTTCATTAGCTCAATGTATTTTTTACAAATTGATAAACCAAGACCTGTTCCATTGTGCATCAGGTTTCGGTTTTCAGCTTGTAGAAATCGATCGAATATTTTATCCAGATATTCGTTGGGGATACCAATACCAGTATCTTTCACTGAAATTTGTATGTTGTTGTTTATTATTTCACAATCAACTTCTACGGTTCCGTTTTGAGTGAATTTCACTGCATTGTTAATAAGGTTTGTCAGTATCTGTCGCAGTTTGGCTTCGTCACATTTAATAACTATTTCATCTTCCGTAGGATTAAAAATCAACTTATTATGATGTAATCCCGCAGCATGAGAAAAGAATGATATCAGCTCATTAATAAGGTATTTTAGGTCAAACTTCTTATAGTTAAGTTTTACCTGGCCGGTCTCAATTCTCGAAATTTCAAGAACATCGTTGATAATATTTAGTAGTTGGTGTCCACTACTAATAATTATATCAAGGTAAGTGTTATCCTTGCCTTCTTTTGCGAAATCTGATTTTATTAACTCGGCAAAACCAATAATTC
Source organism: Bacteroidales bacterium (assembly GCA_022361295.1). Taxonomy (GTDB): domain Bacteria; phylum Bacteroidota; class Bacteroidia; order Bacteroidales; family Marinilabiliaceae; genus Carboxylicivirga. The sequence goes on along the minus strand of JAKSBD010000609.1, from coordinate 1,306 downwards.
CGTTCATTGGAGTTCTGATTTCATGGCTCATGTTTGCTAAAAACGCTGACTTTAAATGATCGCTTTCCTCAGCTTTTTCCTTGGCCTCAAGAAGTTCTTTATTTTTTAGCTTTAAGATATTTTCAGCCTTCTTTCTTTCTCGTAAGTCACGTACAATAGCCAGATAGTAATTAGCATGTGGGCGTTTAGAGTTCATCTCAATAGGAATCGGGAGACCATCTTTCCCAATAATATCTCGTTCAATTATAATGGACTGTCCTTGGTTTAAAAGATCAAACCTTAGCGGTTTTTCCTTGATCACCTGAGGGTCGAAAAGATACTTGATGTGTTTATTCAAAATATCCTCTTCAATATAGCCAGTCATGTTTAAAAATGCCTGGTTAACCTCAATAACCTCTCCTTTAAGATTTCCAATTAATATACCATCACCAGCATTTTCTACAACTTCTCTGTATTTCGCCTCACTTTCTATGAGTGCTTGTTGAGCTTTTTTATATTCTGAGATATCACGAACAGATGTGATTCGTACACTTCTGCCCTGATAAATGTAGTTTTGTCCTTTTATCTCTGCAATAAACCTGGTACCGTCCTTTCGAACGGCAATGGCTTCGTATATTCCATCATATTCGCGGCGAATATTTCTTAAGACCAATTCTCTCGATGACTCATCGAACACCTGAGTGGCTGATATTCCCACAACTTCCTCGCGAGTATACCCAAACATTTCGCACCCACTCTTATTGGCTTCAATGCAAATGCCTTTTTCAGTTATAATGATACCTTCACTTGCAGCCTCAGATAGGGCTCTAAAGCGTTCTTCACTATCTTTTACTACCTGGTTGTACGATTTGGCAGCATTGCTTTGAAGAATGTCTTCCAGTTCCTTAACCCGCTTTAATAAATCATTATATGAAGGCTCCTGACTCATAAACAGCTTAACGTTATGTAATCAATATAGTAAAAATGATATAAAAAAGGAGCTTAAATTGATGGATGGCATTAATAGAGGGACTAATTAAGTCAATAAAAAGTCAATTTCATCACTTAATGTGCCCAATCGCTCTTTGGTTGGTATCCAGTGGCCTTTTTCAATTAAGTGTTTTTTGAGTAAAAGAAAGTAGGTGAATGGAAATTCATCCTTTTGCCATTTTTGCTCATAGTTTAGTAAGCCTTCTTTTTTTAGGAGAATATCTAGTTGATGTACAATAGCATAGTAAAAGTCAAGCATGCTATGAGAGCTCTCCAAAACCACCTTACCCGACGACTCATCAAAAAAATCATCGTACCTAATGATTTTAATATGAAT
>JAKSBD010000214.1 GCA_022361295.1 Bacteroidales bacterium | reverse complement strand
TAAATTGGATGTTTTATAAGAAGATATGTTTGATGTCTATGTGGGAATAGGTATACGAGGTATTGACTTAATTGATGTGGTTTCTGTACCGGTTGGTATTGATGTTTATCCGTTTGGGTACAAAAATTTAAGTGTGGTTATAGAAGCAGCAAACTACATTGGAAGTACTTACAACATTGCGGGTAGTATAGGTTTTCGTTATAGATTTTCAAAAAACAGAAATAAAGTAAAGCAATAGCTGTCAAATATAAGATCATTACTATGTACAAATTCTTTCTTGCTTTTATAATATGCTGGTTAACAAGTTCAGTTACATTTTACTTGTTAAATACAATCTTTCACCCCGCTACCGCGCGAATCCTGCCTTTTCTAAAAACAAACAATTATTATGAGAAAATATAGAATAGATACAGTAGAATTTATCACCGGAATATTTTACATGCATTCTGAAGATTGTATAGCATATCCGGGTCAATTTGCAGCTTTAAATAATCATGGTAGCTGCTGTGATGCCCTGCAAGAGGCGAGAAAACTTTATGCCAATATATTATCGGGTATAATTATTGGTTGTGATCTATGTTGTTGTGATAATTGCAGGAACGGTGACCTTAAAAGTCAAACTGTATAGTAAATTAATCACTAACAATCAATCATTAACCATTCATAAACATTCATTTGTCACAGATTTTAACTCATTCGTCAACAGAATCAAACCTTTTGTCGTTCTGTTGCAGATAACTGTTATTTTTAAAATCAAATAGATCTGAAGCATGGGTTTAATAAGCGGACTTTTGGGGCATGCCGGTGAAATTTCCATTGAGAAATTAACAGAAGAGTTTCAACCAATACTGGTTGAGGGCGAACAGCTTGAAAAGGCATTTAAAGTCATCCGTGATATGTGGGTTTTTACCAGTAAGCGTTTAATATTGGTAGACAAACAGGGCGTTACAGGAAAAAAGGTTGACTACCAAAGTATACCCTATAAGTCAATCATCCGTTTCAGTAAAGAAAGTACCGGCATATTGGATTTGGATGCGGAACTTAAAATTTGGTTATCCGGAACCAGCGAGCCCATTGTAAAGGAGTTTAGTAAGAAAGCAAATATTAACGATGTATATCTTTTAATGAGCCAGCATATATTAGATTAATCAACCAACCCCTAAGATATTCAACAATGTCAAAACGAAGAAAAGAAACCGAATACAGCTATGCCGATGATGCCAAACAACGCGTTATGATGGGAGCCTTTATTGAGCGACTAAAAGATATAGCTTTGTTTATTGTTGTTACCATTGTATTAACCTGGTTGGTTTTAGGTGTGTTGTAATCCTGCTTATTTCTTTTATTTATCCAAAACACCCGTTTTCTTCCCTGAGGAAGCTGATAGCCTGATTGAATAATCATCTGAAGTATCGCTTAGAAAGCAGATTTTACTAGTTTTGCCTCTAAATAAATTAAATTTATGATCAGGCATCTGATATTGACTATACTCGATTGGTTTTATCCGCTTTTTAAAAAGTACCTGCCTCGTCAAACATATAATTATGCAGCCTGTGGAGGCGCTAATACAATGTTTGATATCCTGCTGTATTTTATAACTTATAATTTTATTCTTAATAAGCAGATTGTAGATCTTGATATTGTAGCAATAAGCCCGCATATTGCCGCCTTTGTTTTCGTATTTCCTATTACTTTTACGACTGGCTTCCTGTTATCTAAATACATCACTTTTACAGAATCAAACCTGAGAGGAAGGGTGCAGCTTTTTCGATACGGCTTAACTGTTTTTGGTAGTATCGTACTCAACTATTTATTGCTAAAGTTCTTTGTGGAAGTGACAGGCCTTTATCCGACCATTTCTAAAATCATGACCACCATTGTGGTTGTAGGTTATAGTTATGTTTGCCAAAAGTATTTCACCTTTAAAATAAAAATTCACAAAGCTACTTAGGAATTATAATTCTTTTTCAGATAGTTGATTTAATTTGTAAGAAGATCACTATTCATCTTTACAATAATTAACGAATTATTTCTTCAAATGATTAAACTTTCTTTTCCATCGTATGTTTTGATGGAAACGACAGATTAACCATGGAAAACAATTTTAACTTACCACGAAACAATAAGAAACGAGTTGTTATTATCGGTGCAGGTTTTGCCGGACTTAAACTGGCCCGAAAATTAAGTGCTTCAGCCTATCAGGTGGTTGTTATTGACAAACAAAACTTTCATCAGTTTCAACCGCTGTTTTATCAGGTGGCTGCCTCGGGTATTGAACCCAGCTCAATATCATTTCCGGTGCGAAAAATCTTTCAACTGCACAGTAATTTGCATTTCAGAACAACTACACTAAGGTCTGTAGATACCGTGAACAACATAATTGCAACAGATGCCGGTGAAATGAACTACGATTTTCTGGTGCTCGCCAATGGTGTAAACACCAACTACTTTGGTTCGGCTAACCTTGAAAAACACAGCCTGCCAATGAAAAGCACTGCCGAAGCCATTAACCTGCGTAACCGTATATTATCATCCTTTGAAAAGGCTAATTTGACCGAAGACAAAGCCGAGCATGCCAAGTTAATGTCAATCGTTATTGTTGGTGGCGGACCAACTGGTGTTGAGTTGGCCGGTTCAATTGCCGAAATGCGCCGTTTTGTGCTGCCAAAGGATTATCCTGAACTGGACTTCAGTAAAATGAAAATAAGGCTATATGAGGCCGCTCCAAGGCTTTTAAATGGTATGTCTGATAATGCAGGTGCGAAGGCCTTAAAGTTTCTGAAAAAACTTGGTGTGGAGGTGCATCTGGATACTCGAATTGAAGATTATGATGGTGATAAAGTATCCTTATCAGATGGCAGTACTTTATTTGCTAAAAACCTTATCTGGACAGCTGGTGTCAGCGGACGTCAAACCGATGGGATAGATGAGCAGCTTTATACCAGGGGCAAACGCCTGATTGTTGATAATTTCAACCGCTTAACAGGTTATAAAAATATATTTGCCATTGGTGATGCCTGCCTGGTTGAAGGTGATCAACATTACCCCAATGGTCATCCGCAAGTAGCACAGGTGGCTATTCAGCAAGCCAATAACCTGGCGCGAAATTTAAAATCAGGACGTGCATGGAAACCCTTTAAATATACAGATAAGGGAAGCTTGGCGACGATTGGTAGAAATATGGCTGTTGCCGATCTGCCCGGATTTCGTTTCTCAGGTGTGTTTGCCTGGTTTTTATGGTTGTTTGTTCACCTCATGGCCATCGTAGGGGTGAAGAATCGTTTTTTCATTTTTGTAAACTGGGCACAAAGCTACTTTTCACGTGACCAGTCACTTCGTATCTTGATTTCACCTTACAATAAAAAATAACCTGAAGGAATCAGGCTGACTAATTATGGGCACATAAGGAGAGGGGCTTTTATTATTTAATGAAGGCCTCGCCCATGAAAAAGCTTGAAGACCTTACTTTAATTTCTTATTGCAATACCCGGCAATTATTTCCGAATTGTCACTCAGGGCTATATAAACCTGGTATTTATCCATTTCATATCCATCGTCGCTGGCGGCAGCCTTAAACATGATGTCATCAATTTGTACCCTGTAATACTGTTCAATGGTTGCGATCAGGTGGTTTAGGTTATTGACCTTTATAGCACCAACTTCAGTTCCATGAGGGTATCGAAATAATATGGATTTTGATTCAGCATTGAGAGTTTCTCTGCTTGTTTGTATGTTGTTAATTGTACTTCTGAGCTCTGCTAAATGCGCTAGTTTGTCAGAAGTGCGTTGCTGGTCAGGGTGTTGCAATGTGTCTTTATTGCCGGCATCTTCAGAGCCATTGGGTTCGGGGTCTATAGCCTCATATTTCAGAAATGAAAAGCTATTAAAAAGTTCAAGTATTAAATCCAGTTTAGAGTCAGGAATTTCAATTTTAAAACGCGCCATATCGCTTTTATCTGTGTGTGATAAAATTTAAGAAGAGGCAAATATAATCAAAATTGGCAACAGTAGTTTTTTGTAGGGTATTGTGCTTGATGATGAGTGGCTATCGTCTGAAATTTGAAAGGTTGGTTGAGATACTGAAGTGGTTGGATGAACCTCCCAGGTGGTAGCGTGCTGATCCATAGGCAAAATGAAACTTATATACCCTGAAGCCAAATCCCCATGAGAAACCAGTGGTTGACATTTTCTCATTAATGCCCAGTTCTTGTCTTCGGCGATGGTTATACCCAACAGCCACATAAAAGTTATCAGACGGAACGAGTTCAACGCCAAAAATCATATGGCGCATGATCTGATCCAATCCATTTCCATCATTTCCTGCATCAGCTACATCCTCTCCATTTCCATCCTGCACATCATATTTCATGTTCCAGTCAAACAGATCCTGAGCCGTTAATGAAAAGCGAAAAGGTGCATGAGCCAGTTTCTTACTGATACCTATTTGTAAATCTGTTGGTAAAGACTCGTAAGTTTCATGGTAAGTTGACAGTTGTGATCCTACATTTTTTAGAGTGACACCCGCAGAAAACAACTTGTTTTCGGAATGATATAATACCCCTATGTCGGCAGCCAGGCCAAATGAGTTATATTGTTCCAGGTTTGAAATAATGGGTTTTATTGAGATACCCGCCCTTAGCTTTGGAGAAAGCACTTTTGAGTAACTCAGGTTGATGGCATATTCAGCCGCAGAAAAAGTTCCGTTTAAAGTGCCATCCACATCGGCCCGGTCAAAGCTGCCGTAGTTAATTGCATGAATACTCAATCCAAATGTCCCGATTCCTTCAATCGAATGGGCATATCCGGCATAGGTCATCTTTATGTCTGCCACATAGGGAACATAGTTGAACGTTAATGATTGATGAAGGTTAGGCGAAAGATTGGCAGGATTATGAAATACCAGACTTACGTCATCAATGTACATCCCAACCTGGTTGCCACCAAGTGCTCCGACACGTGCCGAATTAGTCAGGTTCAAAAAGTCATAGGTGTTGCTGCCTGCCTGCTGGGCATTGGTTTTATAACCAAAGCCGAGTAACAGAATTATTGTGACTATTATGACTGCTTTTCCTTTCATCGTAGTAATAAACGGCTAATTTATCATTTTAGTGTTATGTAGACAATCATTTATCAAAGATGGGCTTTAATCCTTCAACCACATCAAAGGCGGCCGGACAAATGAAGGTGTTTTTATAGGTTAGTGTGGTTATCTGGTAAAAGCGTTTGCGGTCAGTATGTGGATATTCACGACACGCTTTAGGGCGCGATTCATACACCATGCAATAATTGTCCGGCATCAGAAAAGGGCAGGGGGTTTCTCTGAAAACATAGTCGCCATCATCATCCAGCAGTAAATATTGCTCTATCACCTCTTTCGGCTTCATGCGCAAATGGTTGGCCAGGCGATCAATATCGCGATCGAGCACAATGGGGCTAATGGATTTGCAACAGTTGGCACAATCGAGGCAATCGGTATATTCAAACACCTCGTCATGCAGGCGCTGAGTTGTTTCGTCCAATGATTTGGGACGCCTCTTTTTAAGCCTGGCTAAGAACTGCTTATTTTCTTTGGCTTTATTTCGCGCCTCCTGGTCCAGCTTTTTGGGGTCAAAATTCACGGCGTCTAACTTTAATTTGTGATACAAAAACTCCGCTGATTACGATGCAAATTCCAATCAGCATTTGCAGTGTAAGTACTTCATCAAGTACCCACCAGGCGATAACAGCCGTAAATACCGGAATCATATTGACAAAAACATTGGCTTTTGTGATACCAATAATGCGCATGCCATATGTAAAGAAGATAAAGGCCAGAGAAGAGGCAAAAACAGCTAAAAAGATGACCGCAACTACTGCTTCTGTTTTTATGTCAATATCACCAAGGTTTGGATAGTCATATGTCAGAAAAAGTGGCAGAAAGAAGAAAATCCCAATCGCGTTTTGATAGGTAATAATACTTACTGCATTATAACCCTTAGGAATTTTTTTAAGTACGACCGAATAACCCAAAGCAGCAATAACGGCTAAGAAAACCAGTAGAATCCCTTTTATAGGTGCTGTTAAGGTAAAGTCTTCTTTGAAGATTAACAGCAGTACCCCGGCAAACGACACAAATATTCCGAGTATGTTAGACCAGCTTACGCGACTCTTAAAAAACAATTTGTCGGTAATGGGGGCAAACAACGGGATGGTGGATACTATCACTGCACCAACAGTTGAAGACACCAGTTCCAGTCCAAAAGATTCACCCATAAAGTATAGGAATGGTTCAAAAAAGGCCAGCAAAACAAACCATTTAAAGTCCGCCTTTTGCATAGGTTTGAGCTGCTTCAAAAGCTTAAGAATAATATACAATAAGCCGGCACTTATAACCAAGCGGCCCAATACAATGGTTAAGGGATTAAACGATAAGAAAGCCTGCTTTATCCAAACGAAGGAAAATGCCCAGCAAATCATTGACAGCACCATACTGCCCAGTACTTTAAAACGCTCTGACATAGCACTTAATTTTGTGAGCGCAAAGGTAGAAAAAAGGCAATACTGACTTGCTATTGCATACAGCTTTTTAGGAAGAAATCTGTATCTGGTATTTTCTTAGCAAACCAATGAGCTGGTCTTGAGAGAATTTAGCTTTGGTGATGTTGTTTTGTTCCGGATCAATGGTAAAGTTATAACAGCTTGATAAATCTGCCTTTGAAAGGTTTGTGTTATCAAATAAGGCATTGCTGAAATCGCAGTTGTGAAACTTAGTCTTGCTCAAATTGCATTCGGCAAAATCAACTTCATGCAACTGACAATTAAGAAAGGAGCAGCTTTTAAGCTGACGTTTGTAGAAGGAGGAGAGACGCAATTGGCAATTGTCAAACGATGCTGAAAAGAACAGAGTGTTGCATTCGTTATAGTGCAATCCGAGTAGTTTACAATCTTTGAATTGCACATCTCTGAATAAAGTGCCTGAAATATTGGCATTGCTCAGATCACAATTAATAAACTGACATTCGGTAAATTGACACGTCGTCAAATCATTATCAACAAACTGACAGTTGGTAAACAGGCAATTTTCATATTCACCTGCCGGAAGTTCTTCAAGGGTGAAATCAATTCCATTATAGTCTTGTTCTTCAAAGTAGGGTCTGATCATTGCCAACAGTTTAATAAAAAAAAGGTCTGTTAAAGATCGCAAAATAATAAAAAGGCAGAACAACATTCGTCATTCTGCCTTTTTGAAATATGTTATTTAGTGTCTTTGATAAGAAAGCTTCATTTTTGAGGCTTGCGAAGCCCGAAGAATGTGAGCTTACTAGTGTAAGTGACCATTTTGAGGGCAAGCGTCACGAAAAAAATGGAGTTTTCTTGCAAAGACTATTTGCTGATTGTTATCCTAAAAACATATCAGAGAATTCCTGCTCAAAAAAGAATTCCTCAGCACCAAATGCAGGTTTCAGGTCATCCATCCAAACAGCTTTGTCATCATACTGAGCAAAGAATGGGCGTGCTACCCAGTTGCTTTCACGTCCTTGGATAAACTCAAGGCAGAATGCTTTTTCACCCTTCACTTCAGTTACGCCAACAATGCGCACTTTACCAGGAGTACAAGACATACTTGGTCCTCGTACCGTACGGCAAATACCACTCACTTTCTGATAAGCCTTCTGGAAAATCTGCCATGCATCCACCAATGATACGCCAAAATACTTTTGAGCACCAGTGTCGCGGGCAATAAACATGTAGTAAGGAATAAGGCCTAAGCTAACCTGCTTTTGCCACATGGTAGACCAAATTTCAGGCTTGGCATTGATGTTATTTAGTAACGGCGATTGAGTACGTATTTGCGTACCTGTTGCACGTATTTTCTTGATAGCCTCTTGTACAGCCTCGGTTTCTAACTCACGATAGTGATTAAAGTGAGCCATAAATGCTAATGTAATACCAGAATCTGTAACTTTTTTAAACGCAGCTAATACTTCGTCGGCATCACTGTCTGTTAAGTAGCGGTAAGGCCAGAAACCTAACGTTTTAGAGCCAATACGGATGTTCTTTAAATGTGGTATATCAGCTTCAACTAAAGCAGTCAGGTAAGCATCCAGCATTTTACCTTTCATGACCATTGGGTCACCACCGGTAATTAACAGGTCCGTAATTTCAGGGTGTTCTTTCAAATACTCTATCACATAGTCAATTTCCTTCATGGCGAATTTCATTTCGTCCATGTTGGTAAATTGTGGCCAGCGGAAACAGAATGTACAGTATGCGTGACATGTTTGTCCCTGGGCCGGGAAGAACAACATTGTTTCATCGTATTTGTGCTGAACACCTGTTAGCTTAACGCCATTTAGTTCAGGCACATTGTATTCCATTTGCCCGGCTGGGTGAGGATTAAGTTTTTCACGAATCTTATTAGCTTCTTCCTTTATGGTTGCTTTATCGGCACCGCTTTTAAGAACTTCAGCCATGTGATTGAAATCTTCTTCTTCCAACATTCCTTTCTGAGGAAAGTTTAAGATGAAAATAGGATCTTCTTTATAGTTATCCCAATCTATCAATTCATCAACTACGTAGCTGTTAGTTTTAAATGGTAAAACAGTTCCAACCACTTCAATGCTAAAGATGTCTTCTTCCGAAAGTCTTTCTATTTGCGGAATTTGTCGATAATTGTGCAGCGCATAAATCTTATACTTCATAAGCAATCTCCTTTTTTGTTGATTCGGCAAATTTCGTGCGGAATCATTTGTTATTATTCCAAAACCGGTCATTTTAGAGAGTTGCTAACCTCCATTCCCACAGCAACATGACCGAAAGTCTCGGGGTGTTTATCATTACAAATGACGTGCCGCAAAAGTAAGAAATAAAAAATTGAAATCAAAATTGTTGAACTTTCAATTGATTGTTCTTAAAAGTTTGTTAATATCAGTCACTTATGCAGCTAATCAAACAAATAATTAAAAATTTACTTACAATGGTTAAGTATTTTTAACGAATTAGCTCATTGCGATTAATATCAAGCTTTAAGAACACAAATAGTAACAAAGTAAAACCCCACAAGGACGATCCGCCATAACTAAAAAACGGGAGGGGTATTCCAATAACAGGAGCAAGCCCGATGGTCATGCCTATGTTAATGGCAAAGTGAAAAAAGAAGATGGCTGCAACCCCATATCCATATACCCTGCTAAAGGTCGAATGTTGTTTCTCGGCCAGAAAGATAAGTCGTAATAATAAGCTTAAGAACAATAGTACCACTGCTGTGGAACCCACAAAGCCCCATTCTTCACCAACAGTACAATAAATAAAGTCGGTACTTTGCTCAGGAACGAAATCAAACTTGGTTTGCGTACCCTGTAAATAACCTTTCCCGGTTAATCCACCGGAGCCAATAGCAATTTTGGATTGATTGACATTGTAACCGGCTCCTAAAGGATCTTCTTCCAGTCCCAGCAATACGTTAATTCGTGTACGTTGATAATTGGACAGGATATCCTCAAAAAAGTAATCTGCTGAAACCGTTAAGATAATGGCACTCCAAAGGATGATCAAGTAGGTTGGGACGAACTTGTTAATGCGTTTGGCTATGGTTGTATAAAGCAAATAAACACTTGTTACAACAATAGATGGGAGAAGTATGAATTCGAGCTCAATATTAAATTTAAAATAGGCATAGGCCCCATAACTTAATCCCAGCACAACCGCTCCCGAAATCATTGCTTTAATTAATTCCTTACGTGCACCTTTAAAGTATAAGATGACTAAAACACTCACAACGATTAATCCGATAATGGTGGCATTGGGTATCATTAAAGTCAAGGTGGCAACAATAGCGGCAATAAAACCAAAAGTTAAAATGTAGCCTGTTAAGCCCTCTCTGTAAAAAACAATGATAAAAACGCTGTAAACCAATGCGGAACCTGTATCATTCTGTAAGAGGATGAGCAGCATTGGAAATAAAACAATCGCACCGGCTTTAAGAATATCAGAGAATTTCTGAAATGAGAAGCCATACCTGCTCAATGCCCTAGCAACAGCCAGGTTGGTGGCCATTTTTGATAATTCAGCCGGCTGAAAACGGATCGGACCGATCTCAAACCACGATTTGGCCCCGTTAATCTCTTTACCAAATAAAAGAACGACAATAAGCAGAAGAATAGTGATGCCATAAAAGATATATGCAAATTCTACATAGAACTTACTGTCCGTAATCAGTATCATGCCAACAAAAACAAGGGAGAATCCAATCCAAACCAATTGTTTGAAATATTCCTTACCGGTATCAAAGAAGACGGGATTTTCCGGGTTAAAATTGGCGGCATAAATGTTGAGCCAGCCAAAAAGAACCAAAAGGCTATACAAGCCTACTGTTATCCAGTCGATGCTTTTATTGTAGTTTCTGTTCGCCATTAATTAAGTCTCCTTCAAGCATGCGTTTTTCAATCCACTTTCTATAGGGTGTTGAAATAGTATCTGTCAAGTATTTTTCTACCATTAAACTGGCAATGGGGGCGCCCCATGTTGCTCCAAAACCACCATTTTCAACGTACACGGCAATGGCAATTTGCGGATCATCTTTAGGTGCAAATGCCATAAAAATCGAGTGGTCGTCACCGTGCGGATTTTGCGCAGTACCTGTTTTTCCGCAAATGGTAATACCCGGAATTTGTGCTATACGTGCTGTACTTCCCGCGCCGCCCCATACGGCCATTTCCATACCATTTACTATTGGGGCAAAGTGTTGCAAATCAATTTCTGTCTCATGAATCTCGTTAAAACGATCATCAATCATCTCGTCTTCAATATCTTTAATAATATGTGGCGTCAGAAAGTGCCCTCTGTTGGCAATCATAGCCGACATATTAGCCATTTGCAATGGTGTTGTCAGTAACTCGCCTTGTCCGATAGACAGTGAGATTACAGTAAGAGAATTCCAGCTTTTTTTATAGATCTTATCAAAAGTACCTGAATTGGGAACAAAACCTCTCGATTCGTTTCTAAAGTCTGACCCAAGGCGGTAACCAAAGCCAAATCTCACCAGGTAATCTTTCCAGGCGTCAAAAGCATCTTGTATTCTGTCGTATTTGTTATTATCCAGTATGTCACGAAACTCGTAGCAATAGTATGCGTTACAAGAGTGCTGAATGGATTGCGACAAGTTAAGGGGTGAGTCGTGAAGGTGACAGCCAACCGATAAACCCCTGGCAAAGTATCCCATGAAGCACTCGTGCGTTGTATATGGCTTGAGGGTACCTTCCTGCAGACCAATGAGCGCATTAATAGTCTTAAATGTTGAACCGGGAGGGTAGGACGATTGCACCGCCCTGTTAAGCAATGGTTTTAATGTATCGGCCAGCAGTACCGGAAAGTTTTTGGAACGGTCGCGACCAATTAACAGTGAAGGATCATAATTAGGAGCTGAAATAAGGCTCAGGATCTCACCGGTTGAGGGTTCTAGAGCAACAATACTACCCACTTTATTTTTCATCAGCTGTTCGCCGTATTGCTGTAACTCAATGTCCAGCGAAAGGGTAATGTTTTTTCCTGCAATAGCAGCTGTATCGTGACGACCACCGCTAAAGGCACCTTTTTCACGACCATGCACATCCACCAGCATGTATTTAACCCCTTTCTTTCCCCGCAATTTCTCTTCATAGGTCTGCTCTATACCGCTAACACCAACGTAGTCACCCTGAGAGTAGTATTTGTCTTTCTTTAGTTGAGATTCGCTTATTTCACTGACATAGCCAAGTACGTGGGCCGATGAAGGGTATTCGTACTTTCGGAGGGTACGACCCTGAACGAAGAAGCCTTTGAACTTATACAGCTTCTCCTGAAAGCTGCCATACTGCTCTGCCGATAGCTGCTTCATAAAAACAGATGGCTTGTAGGTAGAGATTTTCCGACTTTTAATATCAGCACGCATCTGTACAAAACGTTCGCGCAACTGTTCAATGCTTAAATCAAGCGATTCGCAAAAGTCGATGGAATCAAACGAAACAATATCACGGGGAACCACCATAACATCATACACTGCCTGGTTCGAAACAAGCAGTTTACCATTCCGGTCGTAAACCAGTCCGCGCGATGGGTACTGTGTGACTTTTCGTCGGGTATTACTTTCTGCCGATATACTGTAAGACGTATCATACACCTGAAGGATGAAGAGTTTGCCTATAAATATCAAACCCAAACTCACCATTATGATGGCAATTAGCAGTGTACGATTATTAATTCCTCCCACGGTTTACCTCCCTTGTTTCTTACCTTGACTGAATAGTTGTGCCACTAATATTAAAAGTATTGTAAAAACAGAACTGCTGACAATGCGCAGAAATGTTGAGAAAAAATGTGCTAATGAAAACACCTCAATAAAAAATAAAAAGGTGTGATGTGCTAATACGAGTATAACCGAATATCTTAGAAACCAGGAAATACCATAATAGCCCATGGTAGGAATGGTGCCCGGCTGATATTCTTCACGTGGCGCGAACAAACGCAGCACATAGGGGCGCAGATAACTCATAAATACGGTTGCCGACGCATGCATGCCCGGTGTGTCACTAAAAACATCAACAACCATTCCTGAAGAAAAACCTAAGAGCAGAAGCAGCCAGCCCGGTGTTTCAAACGGAAGGGTGATGATAAATAAAATATACAGGTAAGGATTAACATATCCGCTGAGCTGAATGTTGTTCAGCACCAATACCTGTATCAGTGTGAAGAAGATAAAATTGAAAATATATCGTGGCAGGTAACTAATCATCTTCCGTCTCCTTTTCTAAATTAATTTGCTCGTCGCTTGAGGTATGACCAATCACTTCAACAAATGCCAGGTTTTTAAAATCGACCGATAACTTAACACGTATACGGTAGAAACTGGCACCTTTGTCCAAGGCAACATCTTCTACATTGCCCAGTAAAATGCCAGCGGGGAAGATGGATGAATAACCACTGGTTACCACCAGGTCACCCACATTGACATTGGCATGGCGCGGGATGTCCAGCAAATAAACATGTTGATAGGATGTGCCATCCCATTCGAGTGATCCGAAAAAGCCCGATTCCTTAAGCTTGGCCGATATTTTTAATCGTGTGTTGATAACAGAAATAACCGTTGAATAGTTATCTGATACGTTTTTGACGATACCAACAGCCCCTTTGTTTGAGATAACACCCATTTCGGGTTCAATACCATTCAGGCGTCCCTTATTGAGGGTAATATAGTTGAAACGACGGTTTGTAGAATTGTTAATCACCCGCGCTGAGCGATAGATATATTCCTGCATACTCGCCGAATCGTTAACCAGGTTAAAGTAATCGCGCGAGGCACGAAACGATTCAGGCATGCGGCTGCGCAGATAAGCATTTTCACGCGCCAGATCTTCGTTAATCTCTCTTAACATCAGGTATTCGGCACCGGCATTAAAGCGTTTGAAAATTCCACCCGAAACGGCACTTGATGATGACAGGAAAGAGGAACGCTGGTAGGCGTTGTAGTTAAGTACCAGCAAAAGAGAAACTGCTTCAATAATAAAAAAGAGTATAGCAAAATGGTATTTTACAATAAAGCGTATAAAGTTTCTCATTGCATTGGCTCCTGTGCTTTAGCTTTTTAAATGTTCTCGACTCCGCTGGAACAGCTTTTTTAGCAGCTCATCGGGCGGAGTCGAGATGAAATTATTTATTACAGATTACTACTGTAAAGCTGATTATCTAATCAAATATGGTAATATGCGATGGCGATTTTTCAGCGCTATACCGGTTCCACGTGCCACCGCGTGCAACGGATCTTCGGCAATGTGGAAAGGAATATTAATCTTATCTGATAATCGCTTGTCCAAACCGCGTAGCAAGGCACCACCACCAGCCAGGAAAATACCGTTTTTAACGATGTCACTGTACAATTCAGGAGGCGTTTGCTCCAATGCCGACAATACCGCTGTCTCAATCTTAGAGATTGATTTCTCCAGACAGTGTGAGATTTCCTGGTAAGAAACAGGCACCTCAATAGGTAAAGCAGTCATTTGGTTAGGACCCTGAACAATAAAATCCTGTGGTGGCTCATCCAGCTCCGGTAAAGCCGAACCTACCTGAATCTTAATTTCTTCAGCTGTACGTTCACCCACCTTAATATTGTGTTGGCGACGCATGTATTCCATTATGTCAGCTGTCAGGTCATCACCCGCAATGCGAATGGATTTATTTGTTACAATACCGCCCAGCGAAATAACCGCAATCTCGGTTGTACCACCACCTATGTCAACCACCATGTTACCTTCAGGCGCTTCCACATCAAGGCCAATACCAAGCGCTGCTGCCATTGGCTCATAAATCATGTGTACCTCACGACCACCGGCGTGCTCCGATGAATCGCGTACCGCACGTATTTCTACTTCGGTACTACCCGATGGGATACATACTACCATTGATAATGAAGGAGCAAAAAGGCGTGGCTTCTGATTAATCATCTTAATCATGCCGCGTATCATTTGCTCGGCCGCGTTAAAGTCGGCAATTACACCATCGCGCAAAGGGCGGATGGTATAAATATTATCGTGGGTTTTACCGTGCATCTGGCGAGCCTTTTCACCAATGGCTTCCAGTTTGTCGGATTTGCGGTTCAGCGCTACGATAGATGGCTCGTCAACAACAATTTTATCATTGTGGATAATAATCGTGTTGGCTGTACCAAGGTCGATGGCTATTTCTTGCGATAAGAACGAAAATAGTCCCATTCAACTATATATTTTAGTGTTTAAAATGACGTTTCCCTGTAAATAACATAGCCATGCCAAATTCGTTGCAGGCTTCTATAACTTCATCGTCACGGATACTTCCACCCGGCTCAACAATGTATTTTACACCATACTCGTTGGCTGCTTCAATACTATCGCGGAACGGGAAGAATGCATCAGAGATAACAACTGAGTTAGCAATGTCAACACCTTCTTTCATGTTAAAGCGAGGCATGGTTAACTGACGCATACTGTCCAGGCGGTTTGGCTGACCCATACCTGCACCCGTTAGCCAGAATGAGCCGTCGGCCTGCTCAGTTACAACCGCAATGGCGTTACTCTTAAGGTGTTTACAAGCTGTGATACCAAACTTGGCCAATTCCATTTTAGTGGCATCAAACTGCTTGTCGGTTACATTTTTAAAATCTGAATCCACACCTTCGTCTTCATCCTGTACCAATATAGCACCACTAACTGAACGAATCAACTTTTCTCCCGTAATTTCATTCTTAATTGGTGTTTCAAGCAGGCGAAGGTTCTTTTTCTTGCCAAATACCTCCAATGCCTCAGGTGTGTAGGCAGGTGCAATAATGATTTCAACAAATCGTTTGGCAAACCACTCAGCTATTTCACCCGTTACAGTATCGGTAAAGCAGATAATACCACCAAAGGCAGAGATAGGGTCACCGGCCCATGCCAGTTCAAGCGACTTCATAATGTCGTTCGTTACAGCCAAGCCGCAAGGGTTAAGGTGTTTAACCACCGATACAGCTTGTTTACCTTCAATGTGTGTTACTGAATGGTATGCATCACTGGCAGCTTTCCAGGCGGCATCTGCATCAAGCATATTGTTGTATGAAAGTGCTTTACCTTGTAATACATTGGCATTGGCCAATGAAGCACCTTCTTTTACGTTGTTGTATTTGTAAATAGTTGCTTTCTGATGAGGGTTCTCACCATAACGTAACACATCGCCGTTGTTAAGGCTGATGCGCTCCATATCTTCTTTGTCTTTATTGAAGAAGTTAGAGATGGCTGAGTCATAATGCGACGAAACACCAAAGGCAGCAGCTGCAAATTGCATACGGTCTTCCAACGACGACTCACCATTCTTTTCTTTCAAAATAGCCAATAGCTCGGCATACTGATCTTTTGAAGGAACAATAATGACATCCTTATAATTTTTAGCAGCTCCTCTAATCAGGGAGATACCACCAATATCAATTTTCTCAATAATATCCTGCAGCGGTGCTCCAGAAGCAACAGTTGCTTCAAACGGATAAAGGTCAACAATTACCAGGTCAATTTCCGGAATTTCATACTGAGCCAATTGCTCCAAATCGCCTTCATTATCACGACGGGCCAATATTCCACCAAATACTTTAGGGTGTAAAGTCTTTACACGACCACCCAATATAGAAGGATAGCTGGTTAAGTCTTCAACGCGCTCACATGGCACATTTAAACCCTCAATGAAAGCTTGTGTTCCTCCTGTAGAATAGATAGTTACTCCCTGTTCATGGAGTGTTTTGATGATTTCATCCAGTCCGTCCTTATGAAAGACGGAAACCAATGCTGATTTAACCTTTTTTAAAGTATTCATTTATATCCGTTTAGTTCTTTCACGCAAAAATAAGAAAATAAGGGCAGTTAACAAGGTACGTTTTGCAATTAATTAGAACGATTTTAGATTGTGAATTTCAATGGGAAATTGCTACGAAGATATCAGGGCTAACGCCCCTCTATTTTCCGTGTACCACCGTTTTCTACGAAGAACACAGGGCTAACGCCCCTATTAACTAATGCTTCTGCTACCGCGCGAATCTTACTTATTCCAATGTCCTGATGGGACTAAATGTAAATAACCACCGGTGAAGCCGATGGCAATCTGCATAATGTCCTGTCATCCCTCTGCTGCCGCGCGAATCCTTTCGCGTGGTATAGTCCAAGGATCTGCGCGCTAGTTGAACTGATCTGCAAACACTCAGCCTAACAATTTACCATTTGAACCCATTTACCCCAACTACTGTTTCTCAATAAAAAGCCATAATGAATCCAGCCCTTAAAATATTAAGCATAGTTTTGATAAGCACGCTATACACAGTAAAGGTAGAGGCAAATGAATGGCAGCTCAAAAAAGACAAGAATGGCATACAGGTCTATACCAAACAAAAGACAAACTCAGATATATACATGTATAAAGTGGTGACATCTGTTGCCGCCGATCCGGATCAGGTCTACCGGCAGGTTGTTGACTTTGCAGGAAACCTTAAACACATGGAATTGGTCGACTCCCTTAACTTTCTTGAACACAAAGACGATCAATTATATCGAAACTATATGCATTTTAACATGCCCTGGCCTGTCAAAAACCGCGACATGGTGGTTGAAATGCTGGTTGTTAAAGATGAAACGGGAATATATCTTGAATCAACCATGTTGCCTGACTATCTGCCCAGG
>JAKSBD010000608.1 GCA_022361295.1 Bacteroidales bacterium | reverse complement strand
GCTATTATGCTAATGGGACTGCTTTTAATTCCAATTGGTATGATGCGAGCTGTACGAAGGGCTAAAAGAATTACAAAAGAAGCAGCTCCAAAATGGATGGTGATTGATTTTGGTAATCCACGTTACCGGAATGCCGCATCGGTATTTGGTATTGGAACAATTGTTTTGATGCTTTTAACCGCTGTGGGCAGTTATGAGGCCTATCATTACACCGAATCTGTAGAGTTTTGCGGTCAGGTCTGTCACCGGGTAATGAAACCGGAATATGTAACCTATATGAATTCTTCTCATGCCAGGGTAGCTTGTGTAGAATGTCATGTTGGGCAAGGGGCTAACTGGTATGTAAAATCCAAACTGTCGGGATTGTATCAGGTATATGCTGTAATGGCCAATAATTATCCGCGTCCTATACCTACGCCTATCAGTAATTTGAGACCTGCTAAAGAAACCTGTGAGGAATGTCACTGGCCTGAGAAATTTTACACGCCACGACTGCAATATGAACAGCACTTTTTATCTGATTCATTAAATACGAGGTGGGATATTCAAATGCGGATGAAAACCAACAGCTCACATAGTAGCGCTAATTTAAGTGAGGGAATTCATTGGCATATTAATCCAGATGTTAGAATTGAATACATAGCCGAAGATGAAAGTAGGGAGATAATACCGTGGGTACGATTCATTAGCTTATCATCAGATGATACAGTTGTGTATGAAGACAGCTGGGCACCGCTTGATTCGGTCACTATATCCGGGGCTGAACCGCGGGTTATGGATTGCATGGACTGCCATAATCGCCCTTCTCACAACTACCTGTTGCCGCAGTATTTTGTTGACCAGGGATTGTCATCAGGTGATATTCCTTTGTTGCCCGGCATTAAAGGGCTGGCAATGCAAATTTTAAAGGATCCCTATTCAACTGAAGATTCGGCCTTGGTTGCCATTCGTTCCTCTATTCAGGACTTTTATACAAACCACTATCCTGAAATATCAGAAGAGCGGGTCAGTAAGGCTGTTTTGGGTATATCTGAAGGGTATTTACGCAATATTTTTCCAGAGATGCAGGCAAGCTGGGATGTGTATTCTGACCACATTGGGCATATCGCATACAATGGTTGTTTCAGGTGTCATAATGATTCTCATATCAGTAGTAATAATATAAAGATTACGCGCGATTGTGAAGCCTGCCATTCTATCTTAATGCAAGGCATCCAGGGGCAGGAAACATTTTCACCTATCAATGGATCTCTGCCCTTTAAGCACCCGATAGATATTGATGAAGTTTGGAAAGAGTCGCTGTGTACCGATTGTCACCGGTATTTATACCTGTAACTTAAAGGTTGATAACCTTATCAGCATCGCATTGCAGGGTGATAATATCAGGCATAGTTCCTTTTATGCCAGCAACCGGATTTTCAATATTATAGTAATTAAGGCAGGTTGTACACGCAATGAGTTTGCAACCTTTGCTTTCCAGATTCTTCAGTTCTTCACTATAACCACTTACTTCATCAAGAACTTTAACTCCTTCGTTGTAAAATACTATTATTGAGGGAAGTCTATTGTCTTCTACGATTAGTTTGAGGTAGGTTTTTAAAAGTTTCTCAGAGAGTTCGTTATCACCTTTCCCCATTCCGTTTTGGGTTATCTGAAGCAGGTCAGTTAGCTTTTTCATTGGTTTTATTTTAATGCGGCAAATGTAATGAAAAGACGATAATGACAAACAGACAGACCGGCTTTTTTATGACAAGTTTTGATTGATCTAAAGCATGTGAACGGCGATTGATTGGTGAAGACTGTTTTTTGCCTAGAAATGGTAAAAAAATAGTTCGCGGACCTTTTTCTATTTAGAAATTGACCGTTTAAATAGTTTGGGAAGCTTTTTCTATTTAGAAATTGGCTGTTTAATTAATTTGGTGAGCTTTTTCTATTTAGAAATTGGCTGTTTAATTAGTTCAACGAGCTATTTTCATTGCAAATGACACAATTAATTAATTTAGTGCTCATTTTCATATAGAAATGACGTTTATTGCTTTTGGCGTCATTTTTACTTGTCAATCGCATCGAATTAATGTTTTTGCTATTGTTTTGTTGAAACGATATACAAAAGAATATTATGAGGTCATGTAGGCAGGAAATCAACTAATTTTCACTTTCTCCATAATTTTCAGATCATGGAATTAAAACCATAAATCCAACTTCTCAACTCTTCGCATTACAGCCGATTGACTCCTGCCCAAAAGCATGGCAATTTCTTTTACTGTTTTACCCTGGATAAAAAGCTGCTTAAGCTCCGCTTCTTCCATTTTTGACCACAATTGATTGCTTCTTTGTGGCTTTGTTTTTTGAGCCCTGGTTTTAATGGTTAAGTTAAGGTTGTTGGATACCGTATTAAAATCATGTATTTGATAGGAGGTGGGCAGTAAGTGAACAGGTATATGTAGCTTTGATTTGGTACGTGTAGCAGCAACATAAAGCAGGTTTATTTCTTCAGCTAAGGCCTCGGGATTGACTTCCTGAGCTTTTATGGCACTTTTTGAATCAATAACCTGCTGTTCGCTAATAAAATCATCCATAATAAATACCTGATCGTATTCCATTCCTTTGGCCTTGTGTACTGTCGAAAATACCATGTCAGCCTTGTCTTTATCTGCTTCATCGACTGTGCATTCTTTTATTCGGTTGATAAAGAAGGGAATGTCTTTGTGGTATTTTTCCACTAAGTCGACTAATGCTTTTAATGAGGTGTCCGATGTTTCTTCCAGATAGTCTTTTAAGTGATCGAATGATGGGATGGTTTTAAGCAGATCATCTTTAATTAAGTGACGTTGATTGTTATACAGGTTTAGCACGTCATAAATGGAGCCGCCGTCATCTGAAAAAGTATAGGAGCTAAGATGTCCTTCAAAATAAATTTTGTTCAGTTCTTTTTGTTGTATGAGCAATTCGATTGCACGTGACACCAGTTTGCTGTTTGAACGTGCAAGTGTTATACGGCTATTTATGGGTTGTTGATTACCTAAACCCTGGATATTTACTTTACTGTTTTGGCCAATCTCTGTTTTAAGTTGAAGAATGGATTTAGATAAACGAGCGACTTCCTGGTTAAAGCGAAAACTCTTACTTAAATCCATGTCAGGAAAATCAACTAGTTGCAGGGCATTGGTTGCAAAGCGCCATCCATATATTTGCTGATGCTGGTCGCCAATAATGATTTTACGTGCCGATTGGTTAACAAAAGCATCCAGCATGGCACCTGAGGCATCTTGTCCCTCGTCAAACAATATATAGTCATACGGGAGTATTGGTTTGCTTAACTGAAATTGTTTCAGGTAAAAATCATGGATGATATCAATTTCGCCCTTGTGCATTTTCGCCAGAAAGAGGCGGGTGTAATGCACAATAAGTTCATGGTTTTCGGTTGCAAATGAAAGGCTTTCGAGGTTTGACAGGGTTTCCAGGTAGTTTATTTCAACCACTTTGTGGGCCTTTGAATTACAGAAATAGCGAACAAAACGATACACATGACTGGCTAGCTTCAAATGCGATAAGTCGCCGGCTTTAGGTCTGAGATTCAATATAGCTGCAATTTCATGGGCTTTGTAATCAAAACGAAGCTTATAGCGTTGGTATGGTGCCACGTATTTATAGGCGAGGGAATGTGCTGTTTCAACCCTTACATTGTTGAGTCCCATCTGACTCAATTTGTATTCGGCCTCCAGTTTAACCGATTTGTTAAAAGCCAGATATAAAATAGGAGAGCTTTCCCGCCTTTGAGCATATTGAAGGATAGTTGTTGTTTTACCTGATCCTGCAACAGCGTTAACTTTTAGGTTACCTTCGTGCTCAACTATTCTTAGTTGTTCATCAGTTAATTGCATTGGGTGATGTTAAGCCTTAAGTTATGAATATGGGGCGCGTAATAGTTTGGTTTTATATTTTATTAGTTAGTTCAACTAAAACTTCTTTCTGTTTTCTAACTGGTAGTCAATTAATGTGTTACATTTTTATTGGTGTAGAACATAAACCAGGTCAGCTTCCAAATACACGTTTTAAAATATCATTAACTCTTGCCATCGGGTCTTTGCGAATGTGTTCTTCTTCTTCGGCTATTTTGATGAATAATCCATTTAAAGCCTGCTCAGTTAAGTAGGCGTCTAAATCTACATTAACGGTATTTAAACCGGCCATTTGTGCCAGCGGATTATCAGCAATTTTATTCCACTTGCCAGTAAGTGTTTCCCATGACATATTAGGTGATATGCCTGCAGCAATTTCTTTGTCTAACGAGGCCTGTATTTTTGGATTATAAAGTTTAAATAACTCGTTATAGGTACTTGATTTTAAGTATTGTGTCGCAGCATCTGATTCGCCGTTAAGGATGTTAAAAGCATCTGTAATAGACATTTGCCTAATGGCTCCCCAAAACACCGGACCTGCATCTTTGGCCGCGTCTTCAGCAGCTCTGTTGATGTGCAAAATAACGTCTTCAATAACTTTGTCTCCTCCTGGTATTTTAGATGCGTTTTTAACGATAATATCTGCCTCTTCTGGTAGTAGAATTTTAACCATTTCATCACCATAATAACCATTGATATGACCAAGGCGGGCAGATGCAGAGTCAGTTCCCACTCTGAGGGCTTCCCGCAGGCCTGTTGCTACATCGGCTTCAGTTAATGGGGCAGACGTGTTGTAGGTGTCAATAACAGCCGTTAATTCGGCACAGGCGGTTAATACTATTATGGGCAGGAAGTAAAGAAGTCTCTTCATTGTGTTTGTTTTAGGTGATTATCTTCTGGATTTGAAATTGCCTTTTTTATGTTTTGGATGCTGTTTGGGCTTGTTTTTCCTGCTCTTAGAGCGTTTAACGGGTTCTTTATTCTCCTTTTCGGGAAAGAGCTTTTTAATCATGTCAAAACGCTTAAAGTTTTTCAGGCGGTCCTTAATCTTCTCCTGGTACTCTTTTTTATACCAGAACAGGTACATTCGTTGCTGTAGTTTCTCATTCTTTGTTCGCGGCGTATATGTTTCCTCAAGTGTATAAGGATGAACTCCGGAATAGTAAATGACGGTAGCTACTGTCATAGGTGTTGGCGTAAAATCCTGCACCTGCTCAAGTTTAAAATCCATGTCGTGAGTTTCACAGGCCAGGTTTGCCATGTCGAGTTCTTCACTTCCCGGATGACTTGAGATAAAGTATGGAATGATCTGCTGATTAAGGTTTTTATCTTTGTTGATTCGATCAAAATCGGCCTTAAATTTATGGAATAATTTGAAAGTAGGCTTACGCATTACTTTTAGTATCTGGTCGGATGTATGCTCTGGTGCCACTTTTAATCGACCTGAAACATGATTAACAATCAGCTCTTCCATGTAAGCTTTATGACTCTTTTGTTCATCTGATGATGCCATTGGATTGTATAACATATCATATCGAACGCCGCTACCGATAAAAGCTTTCTTAATATTTTCGTGCCGATTGACTGATTTATAAATATCAGTCATTGCGCTATGATCCGTATTGAGGTTTGTACAGATATTGGGATGGATGCAGGATGGGCGTGTACATCGCTGGCAAATTCTTAAATTTTTGCCTTCCATCTTGTACATATTAGCACTGGGGCCTCCTAAATCAGACAAGTAGCCTTTGAAATCAGGCATCTTTGCTATTTCATCCACCTCTTTCAGAATACTTTCTTTAGAGCGGGAGGCAATGAATTTTCCCTGGTGGGCTGAGATCGTACAGAAGCTACATCCTCCAAAGCATCCGCGATGCATATTAACAGAAAACTTAATCATTTCAAACGCCGGTATAGGCCCTTTGGCTATATATCGAGGGTGAGGAAGGCGTGTATACGGCAAGTCAAAAGAAGCATCCAGTTCGCCAGTTGTCATTGGCGGGTATGGTGGATTAATAACTATTTTTTTATCATCAATCGCCTGAATGAGTCGTGCAGCATTCCACCTGTTTGATTCCTCTTCAACATGTCTGAAGTTTTTAGCATACTTTATTTTATCGCTAAGGCATTCTTCATGTGAATGCAGTTCTATGTCTTTCCAGTTTTTGTTTTTAGGGATCGGAGCCTCTTTATCCAGTAAAAAGGCCGTTTGTGGAATGGTTTTCAGGCTTTCAATTGGTACCCCACGGTCTATCAGGCGTATTATTTCCAACAAAGGTTGTTCGCCCATGCCATATACCAATAAGTCGGCTCCGGATTCTGCCAGTATACTGGGTTTAAGTTTGTCAGACCAATAATCATAATGGGTTACACGACGCAAAGAAGCTTCAATTCCTCCTAATAAAACCGGCACGTCCGGATAAAGCTCTTTTAATATGTTACAGTATACAACTGAGGCATAATCGGGACGTTGACCTGCTCGACCGTCTGGTGTATATGCATCATCAGAACGTAAGCGACGATTGGCAGTATAGTGATTCACCATAGAATCCATGGCACCTGCTGTAACACCAAAAAAGTAATTAGGGCGACCAAGTTTCTTGAAATCCCTTAAATCATCGCGCCAATTTGGTTGCGGAACAACAGCAACGCGTAAACCGTGCGCTTCGAGCATACGCCCAACCACAGCAGCACCAAATGCAGGATGATCAATATAGGCATCACCGGTAAATAAAATTACATCAACGCTATCCCATCCTCGTTTTTCTACTTCCTTGGCTGATGTAGGCAACCAATCCTCCATCTTATTCCTTCGCTCTATTTTTGTCATATCGTTGGCAAATGTAGCTGAATTTTAATTATCTTGCTTTCACATTCGTTCTGTTGCTTGATTTTATTAGCAACTTTATGATAGGTAAACCACCAAAAGAGTTAAAGGTTTTTTTTTATATTTTAAAACCAATGTTAACTTTGTAATGAAAAATTTGGCCATGACAGATCCAAATAGCGAACTAATTGTTGAGTTAAAAGATAAAATAAACAGGCTTGTTCAGCAGTACCAAAGCTTAAAGTCGGAGGTGCAACTGTTGGAGAATGAGAAGAGTAGATTGACAAGTCAGTTGGAGTCAGCTTCCCGGGAATACAACAACCTGGAACAACGATTCAACAATTTAAAGTTATCGAAAGAATTGGTAGCCGGAAGCACAGAGGCTAGTGATACAAAAAAACGGATCAGTCAGATTGTGCGGGAAATTGATAAGTGTATTGCACTATTGAATCGTTAAGTAAGTTAAATGGAAGATAAACTATCTATACGCGTTAATATAGCCGACAGGTATTATCCGTTACGTATTGATCGTAACGATGAAGAACGCATCCGTTTAGCTGCTAAACTCATTAATGAAAAGGTTTCACAATATAAGCAGCGTTATTCAGATAAAGATGTACAGGACTTTTTGGCAATGGCTACATTGCAGTATGTCATTAAATTATTAGAGCTGGAAAACCGTCATGATGTGGATCCATTCATTGCCCTGGTTCGCGATTTAAATGAGCAATTAGATAATGTTTTGGCTGAAAAAACCGATAAGGTTTTGTAGTTAAGATATTTTAATTTAGAAGTTTACCCGTATTATTTGTTTTGTTACTTTAGTTAGTAAGAAAACACTATAATGCGGTTTTGTTATATATATAAATGCGATAATATGGAATTACCATTAGTAATAGGAATCGCAATTGGAGCACTTTTATTAGGAGGCTTGGTTACATGGCTGATAATAACCAAAGCATTAAAAAATAGGAGTGAACGAGTTGTGAGAGAGGCAGAAGCGGAAGCTGAAGTCATTAAAAAAGATAAAATTCTACAAGCCAAAGAGAAATTTCTTCAGTTGCGGACGGAGCACGAGAAGGAGATTAATTCCCGTAACTCTAAAATGGTGAATGCTGAGAATAAATTAAAGCAAAAGGAATCATCTTTATCTCAGCGTATTGAAGAAAACAACCGTAAGCGAAAAGAAGTAGAGGTTATTCGTGAAAACCTGACAGCTCAACTTGAGATTGTTGAGAAAAAAACTGAAGAAGTCAATAAGGCACACAAACAGCAAGTTGAGCAGCTTGAAGCTATTTCAGGCATGTCGGGCGATGAAGCTAAAGATATGCTGATTGAAAGTTTGAAAGCTGAGGCCAAAACAGAAGCAATGTCATACATTAATGACATTATGGATGATGCTAAAATCAATGCCAATAAAGAAGCTAAGCGAATTGTTCTTCAAACTGTTCAACGTGTAGCTACAGAAACAGCTATTGAAAACTCAGTAACAATATTCCATATTGATTCTGATGAGATGAAAGGCCGAATCATTGGTCGTGAAGGTCGAAATATTCGTGCTTTAGAGGCTGCTACCGGTGTAGAAATTATTGTGGATGATACACCTGAAGCTATTGTACTTTCTGCATTTGATCCTATGCGTCGTGAGATTGCACGTTTGGCTTTGCATCAATTGGTGACTGACGGACGTATTCACCCGGCTCGTATTGAAGAGGTGGTAAATAAAGTTCGCAAGCAGGTTGAAGAAGAAATACTGGAAACCGGTAAGCGCACTGCTATCGATCTGGGTATTCATGGCCTGCATTCAGAATTAATCAAGTTGGTTGGTAAGATGAAGTACCGCTCATCCTATGGTCAGAACTTATTGCAACACTCGCGTGAAACAGCCAACCTTTGTGGTATAATGGCATCGGAACTTGGTTTGAATGCCAAGAGGGCTAAGCGAGCTGGTTTATTGCACGATATTGGTAAAGTATCGGATGAAGATCCGGAATTGCCACATGCTATTTTGGGTATGAAGTTGGCAGAGAAGTACAAAGAAAAGGCTGATATCTGCAACGCCATTGGTGCTCACCACGATGAAGTCGAGATGACTACCATGATTGCGCCAATTGTTCAGGTCTGTGATGCTATTTCAGGTGCTCGTCCTGGTGCACGCCGTGAAATTATTGAGGCGTATATTAAGCGATTGAAAGATCTTGAAAACCTGGCATTATCTTACCCAGGTGTTCTTAAAACTTACGCTATTCAGGCGGGACGTGAATTACGAGTGATTGTAGGTGCAGAGAAGACTTCTGATAAAGAAGCAGAAGAATTATCATATGAAATTGCACGTAAAATTCAGACTGAAATGACTTATCCTGGTCAGGTGAAGATCACTGTAATTCGTGAAACACGAGCGATTAGTTATGCGAAATAATTAATTAATAATTATAATTTATTAAAAGCGGCCTATGGTCGCTTTTTTTTTGATTTTTCTTCTGACTAAGATTAGGAAAATATTGACTAATGTTTAATGTTTTTAAGTCTGCTTTGCTACATTTACAATGTAAAGTCTAACAGAATGGAGAGAATAATTGAAAACAAAAAGGTCTTGGTAACCGGAGGAGCCGGTTTTATTGGCTCAAACATATGCGAAAAGCTATTAACACAAAACAATGAGGTCGTTTGTCTTGATAATTTTGCAACCGGTAAACGGGAAAATATAAAGCCATTTTTACCCAACAGTGATTTTACGCTTGTTGAGGGGGATATAAGGAATATTGAAGATTGCAATGAGGCTGTACAAGGAGCAGAGGTTGTTTTGCATCAGGCAGCTTTAGGATCAGTACCTCGTTCTATAGGAGATCCTATCACATCGAATGAAGTTAATGTATCAGGCTTTCTTAATATGCTGGTTGCTGCGCGTGATAATGGAGTGAAGCGCTTTGTATATGCTGCCAGTTCATCGACCTATGGAGACAGTACCAACCTGCCGAAGGTTGAAGACGTTATTGGCAAACCCTTATCGCCTTATGCAATTACAAAATACGTGAATGAGTTATATGCTGATGTTTTTGCCAGGCTGTATGATATGCAAATCATAGGACTGCGTTACTTTAATGTATTTGGCAGGCGTCAGGACCCGGATGGAGCCTATGCAGCTGTAATTCCAAAATTTGTTAAGTCCCTTATTCGCTATGAATCACCTGTGATCAATGGAGATGGTTCGTATTCAAGGGATTTTACCTATATAGATAATGTAATTCAGGCCAATGAAAAGGCAGCAACGGTAGATAGTACAGATGCGATTAATACGGTGTATAATGTGGCTTATGGTGAGCGCACAACACTTAATGAGCTGGTTACCTATTTACAGGAGTATTTAAGTGAGTTTGATAGTGAGATTGCAAAGGTAGAGATT
>JAKSBD010000342.1 GCA_022361295.1 Bacteroidales bacterium | reverse complement strand
TTAGCTTGTGTTGCCTGGGACATGCCTGACCCGGCGGAGCTTAATAAAAGGCTCACACTGTTATCCAGTTTGTGTATGGTTAACTTAGGTTTGATGTATTTCTTTTTACTCTTCATTCATCGTTATAATTGCATTATTACCAATATTCATATAAGTGAGTTTTCTTGATTCGGGCAGAATAACTAACTCCAATGGGTTTGAGTAAGATTCAAGTATGTTCAGTTGGCCGGCAATAGATAAATCAAGTTTTTGCAGTTGATTATTACTGCAATAGACCTGCTGAAGCTTAGGCATGCACTCAAAATCAATTGATCGCAGACTATTATCCGTACAATGGAGTATCTTCAAGTTTGTATGAAGGCCCAACTTTATTTGTTTCAAATTATTAGCGGCCAGAAACAGTTCCTTTAACGTTTTACAATTGCTTACATCAATAGAAGTCAATTCATTAAAGGCAATGCCAATCGATTCTAATTCCTGATTCTTTTTCAGGTTAATGGTCTGTAATTGATTGTTTGAGAGGTACAATTCCTTCAAGTGACTGACCTTTGAAAGATCAATAGACTTTAAATTGCAATCCTCTGCTATCAGCCCCGTTATACTGGCTGAATCGAAGGACAGATGAATGACCTGCTCCTCATGTGCATGTAATTCAATGGTTTCATACTTGTTGGCATTTAAACTCAAATGCTTTGTATTACCGCCTATTGTGATACTGCACGATGATGAATTATTTAGGCGCACCATCAGTTTAATACTGGTGGCCTCATTTGTTATAAAGCTAAATGTTTCGTTGTTTGTTGCATAATTGTTTGCTGCAGTCATAACCATTATTGCGATGGTAATAAATGCAATTCGTGTAATGTGTGTCATAATCGTTTGAATTAGAAATTAAAAAATACTGGTCCCGATTAGTAGATTTTATTTCCCTCCAGAAACGATGTGTGTGAGTAATGTATTTAAAGTGTGTTAGTTATCCAGGCAGAGGTAAACGGTTGTTCCGGCATTAAGCTTTGAGTGAATCTCTAATTTCCCCCCAATCAGAGCCGCCAGCTTATTGCAAATACTTAATCCAATGCCTGTACCTTTTTGGTACAAATCGTTTCCGTTACCGGCTCTGTAAAAATCATGCTTTACGAGCCTCAGCTCGTTATCAGGAATGCCAATTCCCGTATCTTCAACATAGAGTTTAGCGCCCCTGTTTGATTTAGTAAAGCCAAGCGTAATCTCACCATTTTTTGTATATGCATTGGCATTATCTATTAACTGATTGAGAATGGAAGTAAGAGCTTTTTTATCGGTATTCAGATATACGTCATGTCCTTCCTTTATATCTAAAACAAAATGGTTGGTATTTTGGGTGGATAAACAGACTTTATCAAAATAAGCCGTTAAGAATTGTTTAAGGTTAAATCGTGTTTTTTCAATTGAAATAGTGCCACTTTCAAGCTTTGAAACCTCTACCACATTATCAATTATCGTTAATAACTGTCTGGAGCAATCCATTACATGGCCTAAATATGCTTGTGTTTCGTTGTTGTCAGTACGCTCAGCAGCCAGCTGTGAAAACCCTACAATGGCATTCATCGGCGTTCTTACCTGGTGTGAAAAATTTCTTAGAAAAGTTTTGCTTAAAAGCTGTTGTTCCCGGTTCGTTTTTAGCCAGCTTAAGGTAGCCAGGTAAATTTGTCTTGACAATATAAAGCACAATGCACTAAGCCATAAAAACAGTATTAATAACTCACTGTTTGTTTGATGAATATTTAGAGTAATGGTGAGCACCGTAATACCCGAAGTCAGTATAATGATTTCATAGTTGAAAAACTGAACCTTAAAATTCAGAAAGGCTTTGAGATAATTAACAATCGAAATTATCCTGGATGAAGACCTTAGTTGCTGGTTAATGTTTCTGTATCGCATCGTATTAAAGTTTCAAATTCGATAGAACTTGAGTAGAGTATTTTGATGCGACAAAAGTATCGGCTTAATTAAAGGTAAAATGCAATGTAAACCACAAATTAGTTGGGTATTTACCGCTTAATTAACTGCGGTAAACACTCATTTTTTAAACCTTGCTGATCTAACATGGGGCGTACATGGGTAAATACTATATATCAATAAGCTGGTTTTTTATCCCCCACATAAGGAGTGAGGCATTGTCTCTTGTATCCGTTTTGTCCATCAGGCGACTTTTAAGACTTTCTACCGAGCGGAGACTAAGGTTCATTTTATCTGCTATCTCTTTGTTAAGTAAGCCTTCTGAAATGTGCTTTATTAACTGTATTTCCCGCTGAGATAGTTTTATGTTCGGCCTGTCTTCAGGGGCAGAATCATTCGTCATTTTACCGATAACATGCTGAAGGATTTCTGAGGAAAAATAGAATTCTTCATTCGTGACTCTGTTTATTGCTTCTTTTAATTCTTTATAGTGTTTCTGCTTTAGAACAAACCCTTTCGCTCCTGCGGCAATCATTTGGTTATAATATTCCACATTATCATACATTGATAAGGCAATTGTTTTTATGGACGGGAAATTATCTGAGATGGCTTGTGTTAATTGAATGCCATTTATACCCGGCATTTCAATATCAGTAATAACCACATCAACCTTACCTTCAATATATTTTAATTGATTTAAAAGCACATCGCCGTCAGAGAAGGTTCTAACAATGTTAAATTGATCTTCCTGATCAAGCAACACTTTTATGCCTTCCAATACAAGAGGTAAGTCCTCAACTATAACTATATTAATCATTTCTAACTTCAATATTTACTTTAACACCTTTGTTGCGTGATGATTGTATGGAAATGTCTCCTCCAATTTTCTTTAACCTGTGTTTGATGTTTTTTAAACCACTACCAAGATTAGAATCGCACTTACAAGCAAATCCTTTGCCATTGTCTTCATATTGAAGAGATATCATATTATTCGATTCTGTTAGTTGTATATAAATAAGGCTGGCATTGGCATGACGAATTGTGTTATTAAAAAGTTCTGCCAATATTCGATATAAGTTGATGGCTGTAGCAAGCTTAATATCGTTATGGACCTGTGGGGAAAAGCTGACTTTAATATCACTTAACTTGTCAAGTTTACTGATATAGTCTTCTATTGCTTTTGTTAAGCCATAATGATACAAGATCAAGGGGCTTATGTTGGCAGAAATTTCCTTAACTGACTGAATACCCATTTCCAGTAATTCCGTCAGGCGATTTACATATCCCCGGGTCTTGTCTTTATCAGTATTACTCTCTAAAGAGTTGGCGTATACTAAACAGGTCGAAAGAATGGGATTCAGTCCGTCGTGAAGATCTTTGGCGTACCGTTCTCTTTCCTTTTCTTCAGCAATAATCATTGCATTATTAATGACCCTTTCCAGATTTTCTGAAGCAGAAATGTTCTTGATTGTTATCCAGAACATTGGGTTGTTCTCAATGTCAACTTGAAAGATGCTGACAGAAAGCATTAGTTTTTGATTTGTCAGGGTATTGGCACCGATCTTAATACTATTGTCAGGTTTTTTTGTTCTGATATATCTTAACATGGATGTATAAGCAACTTTTTTGTTTAAGTGTGTACGAATCAGCTCATCAATGGTGTTTGGAAATGAGGTGTGCCCATAACCCAGCATTTGTCGGATAGCCTGATTGACATCTAAAATATCAAGTTGGTCATTCAAGTATATAAAGCCATCAGTACCC
>JAKSBD010000606.1 GCA_022361295.1 Bacteroidales bacterium | reverse complement strand
CTCTTCCAATTGTGATTACACAGATATAGTAACCTGTCAGCCTCCTGTAAATAAGTCACCGGGACCGAAGTTGTGGCATCAATAAAAGCCGCCAACAAGGAGAAAACTGTTTTTTTGGGGGAAAGGGCTTCCCTGCAAGATATACCATGCTGTTCTGACAAATATGTCATGCAAATACAACTTTGTTTTTCAGCACCTTGCCATCTCAATATTTAAACAATTCAAAGAAATGAAGAAAGTATTTTTCACTGTATTTATGGCGGCCATCGCCCTAAGTACAATAGCACAAAGCAATGATAACTGGAAAGAACTCTTTAATGGAAAAAACCTGAAAGGCTGGAAAAAACTCAACGGAACAGCCGAATATAAAGTAGTAGATGGTGCCATAGTGGGTACAAGTATATCAGGAACACCCAACACCTTTCTCACCACAAGAAAGTACTACAGCGATTTCATTCTTGAATATGAGATCAAAATGGAACAGGGACTCAACTCAGGAGTTCAAATACGCAGCAACAGTTTTAAAGATTACAAAGATGGTAAGGTGCACGGCTACCAGGTAGAATGCGATGGTTCAAAAAGAGCTTATACAGGTGGTATTTATGACGAAGGACGTCGCGGATGGATATATCCTTTAAAATATAACCCGGCTGCTAAACCTGCTTTTAAAAATGGTGAATGGAACAAAATCCGTGTAGAAGCCATTGGTCATTCTATCCGCACCTGGGTAAATGGTATTCCTACAACTAACCTGGTTGATGATATGACAGCAGAAGGTTTTATTGGTCTTCAGGTACATAGTATCAATAAAAAAGAACAGGAAGGCAAAACCATTAGCTGGCGTAACATCCGCATTATGACTGAGGGATTGGAAGAAGCGCGAACGCCAATGAAAAACGTACGATTGGTAAGCTATCTTAAAAATGTCTTAACAGAAGATGAAAAAGAAGATGGCTGGAAATTATTATGGGATGGCAAAACAACCGATGGATGGAGAGGTGTTAAGCTAGACAAATTTCCTGAAAAAGGATGGCGTGTTGAAGATGGAATGCTGATTGTTGAAAAAGCTGATGGAGCAGAATCTGGTAACGGTGGTGACATTGTAACAGTTGCTAAATATGAAAACTTCATTTTAGAAGTTGACTTTAACATCTCGGAGGGAGCTAACAGTGGTATTAAATACTTCGTACAAGGTAATATCAATAAGGGCGAAGGCTCGGCTATTGGTTGCGAGTTTCAGATATTAGACAATAAAAACCACCCTGATGCGAAAAGAGGTGTATTAAATAACCGTACTTTGGCATCGTTGTATGACCTTATCCCTTCATACGGAAAACGCTCAAGCATCGTAGACAAATGGAGCAGAGCTCGTATCGAAGTTAATGGTAATAAGGTGAAGCACTTTTTAAATGGTGACCTAATGGTAGAATATGAGCGAAATACACAAATGTGGCAGGCGCTTGTTAACTACAGTAAATACCAAAAGTGGGAAGGCTTTGGTAACTTCAAAGATGGTCACATTCTATTACAGGATCATGGTGATGAAGTGCGTTTCCGCAATATCAAAATCAAAGAGTTGTAATTTAGACTTATAGATAATAGACAAGAGACTTTTAGAATTCTGTCTATTATCTATTATCTCTCATCTAAAAATCTAAAAGAAATGAAATCAACTAATAAAGAGCAATCACGAAGAGACTTTCTGAAGAAGGTTGGAATAGGTGCAACAGGTGTGGCACTCAGCAGCAGCATTAATGCCGTGTCGGCCAAAAGCTACAAACGTATTATTGGTGCCAACGATCGCATCACAGTTGCTATCCAGGGACTAGGGCGTCGTTATGGCGCTTTTCTTCCGGCCATTACCGATAAAAATAACAACGTCGAGTTATTGTATCTGTGCGATGTAATGGACAAGCAGCTCGATAAAGCAATGGCTAAGGTTTCAAAATTGACCAGTGATAAAATTAAAGCTGAAAAAGATATTCGTAAAATATTAGCCGATAAAAACGTAGATGCCATCTTTATGGCAACGCCTGATCATTGGCATACACCCGGTGCCTGTATGGCTATGAAAGCCGGCAAACATGTTTACCTGGAAAAACCATGTAGCCACAATCCGAAAGAAGGAGAAATGGTAGTTGCTTTCCAGAAGTACTTTAACAAAGAAGTACAAATGGGTAATCAGCAACGTTCTTCAGCAGAGTCTAACCAGATTATCTCTGATATACATAATGGTATCATAGGTACTGCGTATAAAGCTGTTGCTTTCTACAGCAACGCACGTGGTGAAACACCTGTACCTAAAGTTGCTGCTCCACCGGCCGGTTTAGATTGGGATTTATTCCAGGGACCATCACCTCGCAAGCCATATACGCATGATACCTGGAACTACAACTGGCACTGGTATGGTTGGGATTTCGGAACAGCTGAGATGGGTAATAACGCTACGCATGAGTTAGATATTGCTCGTTGGGCCTTAGACGTAAAATACCCTGAAAAAGTAAATGTTTGGGCAGATAAAATGCACTACAAAAATGATGGCTGGGAAATGTACGATACAATGGAAGCAAGCTTCCACTTCAACAATAACCGGGTTATTCAGTGGGATGGTAAAAGTAGAAATGCATATAGAACCTATGGTGCCGGGCGTGGTACAATTATCTACGGAACAGAAGGATCGGTGTTTATCGATCGTAACCACTACAAGTTATTCGACCGCAGAGCCAAGTTAATAAAAGAAGTACGCTCGGGCAGCAGCGAAGATGGCACACAATTAGGTGGCGGTGGTGACTTATCAACGCTACATTCTGTAAACTTTTTTGATGCCATTCGTGGCAAAGCTAAGCTAACCTCCCCTATCGAACAGGGAGCTATCAGCCAAATGCTGACGCACTATGCAAATATAGCTTACCGTATAGGAAAAGGCTTTGAAATTGATACTGAATCAGGTCGGATTTTTGACCGTGATGCCATGAAGTTATGGAGTCGTGAGTATGAGCCAGGCTGGGAGCCAAAATTATAATTAGTACTTATTTCAAAAAGTTTAAGAAACTTGCTGAGCATCTCAAAGGTGCTTAGCAAGTAATTCTTACTTCTTTAATAAAAGAAAGCTT
>JAKSBD010000614.1 GCA_022361295.1 Bacteroidales bacterium | reverse complement strand
TCCAAGATGCTCAGCTCCTTCTCCTTGATGGAGGATTTATTCCGCCATCGCGGAAAGGCCGGGATGAGGTGTAACGGTTATAAGCAGGTCTGAATTGAAGCCTAATCTATCAATCAAAACATTTCAGCCGTGATTTCTGAACACTTATATCTTAAACTGTATGACCTCAACTACAATCACCTCTCCTCATTCCTCTCCTCGAGGAGAGGACGTGTGAACGATCGAACAGCTCAGCATCTCTTATATGATATGCATATCCAAGGTGCTCAGCTCCTTCTCCTTGATGGAGAAGGTCGGGATGAGGTGTTTTTAAACTCTTCAACTTTTAAACTCTTCAACTTCTCAACACATCAACTATCAATCAATTCGACAGTTAAACAATTCAACAATCTATCCCTCTGCGTTGAAACAATCATTTCAGGGCATGATCTGCATTATATAGCATAACATCGGCAGGTATTCCTTTAGTTCACTGCGAAAATGCTTCAGGGCTTTGCTCATGTGTTTCTCCACCGCCTTCTCACTAATACCCAGTTTGGCCGCAATTTCTTTATTTTTCATCTCCTCCTGGCGGCTCATCAAATATACCTCCAGGCATTTAGGAGGCAGTTTATGCATGGCATCCTGGTATTTGTCACTTAGTTCCTGCTCAATAATGCTGTTAATGGTATCTGCATTACTCTGGTAGTATTCGGCTTCTTTAACGGCCAGGTTGGTGGTGTCTTGCTGCTGGCGCAGCATCTTTAAACACTTCTTTCGTGTTACACCAAAGAGATAACTGTTGAGAGATGTAGATATACGCAGTGTATCACCTTGCTGCCACAATGCCATAAATACCTCCTGAACCACATCACGCGCTTCATCGGCTGAAACAAACTTAGAGGCATAATAAAAAAGGGACTTCGAGTACTTCGAGAATAATTCTCTGTATATACCCGCATCACCATTTTGTATGGCCTGTAGTATTATTTTTTCTGATGGATTCATGGATTCTCTCTTGGCATCAAATATACGGAATCAATCAAGAAAACAAACTGAGAAAAGTTTTTTGAAAAAAAAACGATACCCGGGGGTAGGGTAAAACCATTTTTTTGGAACATACTAAAAAAGGCCATAATGGAAGTGACAGAAGATATACTGATTAAATACATTAACGGAGATTTGCCTGAATCTGAGCAACAGTTAGTTGAGTCCCGTCTTGACGACGATGAGCAGCTGTTTCAGCAGTATTTGCAGCTAAAGGATATCTGGGATTATTCAGGATTTAAGTCCAATGTTTATGATTATAATGTTTCAAAAGAATGGGAGCGTTTGTCTGTCAGGCTACCTCTTAAACAAAGCAGAAGAATAGGGTTTAAACGGGTTGCGGGCGTAATTGGAATGGCAGCATCATTAATACTGGCCTTCTTTATAGGTAATATGTTTGATGGAGCCAAACAGACCAAACTCAATCAGGGCAGTGCACACATCTTTACAGCTCCCGAAGGTCAGTTAACAAGTGTTACCCTGGCCGATGGTTCTGAAATAACCTTAAACGAAGGCTCGCAATTGATCGTCCCCCTTGAGTTTGGAAAGGCCAACCGACGGGTTAATCTGGATGGAGAGGGGTATTTTAAAGTCAGTAAAAACAAGGATTTAACCTTCTCTGTGGTGTCTGGCAAACAGGAGGTAAAGGTGCTTGGAACGATTTTCAACATCAGGGCTTATACCAATGAAAGCAGGATGATTACCAGTCTGGAGGAAGGTGTTGTACGATGGGAATTAGAAGGACAGCATATTACATTAAAGCCGGGTATGCAGGTGGTGTATGATGCCGAAAACAAGAGTATAGAGCAAAAAGAGGTGGATGTCAACAGCATCAGGCAATGGGCTTTGGGAAGGTACCAATACGAAGATGCGTCGTTTGATGAGATCATATCCGTCATAGAAAAATGGTATGGTGTAAAAGTCAGGTGGAATGCCAAAGAATTTGAAGGCAAGCATTTCAACGGGGTGATTAAACGTTCGTCATCACTGGAGGAAACCTTAAGCCTGATAGGGATGATGACACCAATCGATTATAAAGTAAAAGGGAATACTGTAACGATACAATTGATGAGATAAACAAAAGAATCGGGATATGCTACCAACATTTCCCGATTCAGTAAGGATGTCTTGCAGGACATCACAATAGTAATTTAACATTTCAAATTTATGAAAAAAAAGTGGAACTGTTGTTTCCTCTTTAAGGAGAGGACTACAACTAAATTCGTCAGGGTTATGAGACTAACCATGGTCATGTTGATTGCATCTTTTATGCAAATTGCCGCCAACTCTTACTCACAGAGTAAGAATAGTATCTCGTTGAAAGTTAACAATGCAACGATAGAGGAAGCATTGAAAACGATTCAAAACAACCTGGGTATTGATATTTATTTCCAGTCGGAAATGATACCCCAGGGAGCGAAAGTTAACATTGATGCTCAATCATCGTCCATTGCCGAAATAATGGAAACCGTATTGAACGGTACCGGACTAACCTATCGCATGATTGATGAGAATATTGTGATTGTGCCTAAAACACCATCGCAAATCAATAATGCGCAACAACAAATTACAGTAACAGGTACGGTAAGCGATTTTAATGGTGAACCCTTACCTGGTGTTAACGTATTTGAAAAATTAAATTCAACAAATGGTGTTATAACAGGTATTGATGGAAATTATACCATCAATGTATCCTCTCCTGACGCTGTCTTAACCTTTTCGTTTATTGGATTTGAAGAAAAGGAAATAGCCATTGCCAATCGCTCTCAAATTGATGTCACACTTGCCGAAGAAGCAACAGATCTTAACGAGGTAGTTGTTGTGGGATACGGAACGCAGAAGAAAGCCAACCTGACAGGTGCTGTTTCTGCAGTTAAAGGTGAAGAGCTGGCCAAGCGCACGGTAACGGATACACGCCTGGCCTTACAAGGTGCAGCAACCGGTGTAACGGTAATTGACCGTGGTGGTATTCCCGGGTCGGAAGAGGTAAGTATTAAGATTCGTGGTAATACGTCTTTATCAGCTGGTAGTGATCCGCTTGTTTTGGTCGATGGTGTTGAAATGCCTATTAAAGAGGTTAACCCCGCAGATATTGAGAGTATTTCGGTGTTGAAAGATGCGGCATCCAGTTCTATCTATGGTTCGCGTGCTGCAAACGGTGTTATTCTCATCACTACAAAACGTGGTAAGGAAGGCGATTTCATCGTTAGCTATGACGGGCATATGGGTTGGCAAACACCAGCCACATTGCCTGAGTTGGTAAGTGCCGGCGATTACCTGATGTTGGTTAACGAAGCTAAAGTAAATGCAGGCCTGCAGCCAAAATATTCACAGGATTATATCGACAAAACGGTTTCAGGAACAGACCCGGTTAACTATCCTTATTCGAACCTGTTTGAGGAGTTATATGAAACAGCGCCTATGCAAAATCATTCATTGCGCTTAAGTGGAGGAACAGATAAGGCCCGTCTGGCACTGTCTGTGAATTACCTGGATCAGGACGGTATGCTGAAGAATATCAACACCAAGCGCTATGGATTACGATTAAACACAGACTTTATTGTCAACGAGCGTTTAAATGTAAGAACAGATATCAGCTTTAACCGTCGCGATAATGAGAGTCCTTCCCGTGTTCAGGAAACGATTGATAATATTGTGGGCACTTCACCGGTCTTTTTATCAAAATACCCTAACGGCTTATATGGCTTAAACAAGGATAACAAGAGTCCCTTAGCTTCCCTTGAAGTAGGTGGTATGTCAGAAGGCGAAACCGAATTATTAAATATGAAGGGTGGATTTGACTACAAAATTCTGAACGGATTAAAATGGACCAGTGACCTGTCTTATAAGTCATTGAACAAGCGAACCCATACCTTTAGGGCGGAGTATAAATTCTACGATCCGCTTGATGAAGATCGTTTGGTGACCCAATGGTACCCAAGTGAGTTGTTTGACTTCAGATGGTCTGAGAAAGAAACGATCTTCCGTTCTCTATTGAATTATAATAAAACATTTGGTGCCCATAACCTAACGGCTTTAGCTGGTTTTGAAGCCATTGAGCACAAAGCTTACCTGTTGGAGGGTGCCAGAAAGAACATCTATAGTGCTGACTATGCTGAATTAAATACGGGTGATCCGGAAACGAAGGATAACAGGGGTTATCGCGAGGACTGGGCTTTGGTATCGTATTTCGGCCGATTGAACTACGACTATAATCAACGTTACTTGTTGGAAGCTAACTTCCGTTACGATGGATCATCCCGCTTTTCCGAAGGTAACAAATGGGGCTTTTTCCCTTCATTCTCTGCCGCATGGCGTATTTCTGAAGAGGACTTTTTGTCAACTACAGATTTTCTGGATAACCTGAAATTAAGAGCCTCATGGGGTGAGTTAGGAAACCAGGACATTGGTTTATACCGCTTTACTTCGCCTGTTTTCCCTGGTTACGATTATTCATTTAATGATAAAGAAGCCAGTGGTTATTCGCAGTGGTATTATGCCAACGAAGATGTGACTTGGGAAACAACCCAGATCCTTGATATTGGTTTTGATTTAACCATGTGGCAGGGAAAATTAGGCATTGTGGCCGACTGGTTTAAAAAGGATACACACGATGTGTTAATGACGCTGCCTATCTCAACCATGGTTGGTTTGGCTCCTGCCGAATCAAATGTTGGTAACATCCGCAATGTGGGTTGGGAAGTATCGGTGACCCACCGAAACAGGATTGGCGATTTTGAATACGGTGTTGGGTTTAATATCTCTGACATTAAAAATGAGGTGGTTAGCTTAGCGGGTCAGGAAGCCACCATCGATGGCTGGAAGATTTTAAAAGAAGGTGAACCGGTATGGGCTTTATACGGGTATAAGTCAGATGGTTTATTCCAGTCTGAGCAGGAAATTAATGAGGCACCTGAGCAACCCAATCATGCCAACTTAAAACCAGGTGATATAAAGCTTGTGGACATTAACGGCGATGAGGTGATTGATGATGAAGACCGTACAATTATAGGTTCTGATATTCCGCGTTATACCTATAGCATTGACTTGAATATGCGCTATAAAGGTTTTGACCTGACCGCTTTACTTCAGGGAGTGGCACAGGGTGAAAACTATTTCTACGGAGCACCTAACGAAGGTCCGAACTTCGAGATTTTCACCACAACACGTGCACTGGATCGCTGGACACCTGATAATCCTGATGCTTCATTCCCACGACTGGAAGACGCATCCAACAAAAATAACTATCTGTATAACGACTTCTGGATTCGTGATGCTTCATACTTGCGCCTGAAGAATTTGCAAATTGGATATTCGTTTAATAAGAACGTACTTGAAAAGATTCAGATTGAACGTCTGCGCTTGTATGTAGGAGGAACAAATCTGTTTACAATCACTGATGTTGAAAGTGGACTGGATCCGGAAACATATCAGGGCCGACCATCATACTATCCACCGGTATCAACCTATTTAGTTGGTATGCAAGTAACATTCTAATGGTTTTTAAAATGAGAAACATGAAGACATTAAAAATATACTTTCTTGCTCTGGTTGTAGCTTTTGGAGCGAGTAATTGTAGTGACGAGTTTTTGGAAAGAACACCTAGTGATCAGGTTTCTTCCGCAACATTCTTTCAGCAGGAAAAAGATATAGTATATGCCCTAAACGCTGTTTACGATTTAATTGGATTTAACAGCTGGGACCGATCCTATGGCAGCGGTACCGATTTATTACGCATCGAGGTACTGACCGATAATGCCGTGGATCACCACTCATGGAACGCATGTTATGAGTTGGGTAACGGTACGGCAAATGCCTACGACTGGTATGTTCAATACCGCTGGCAGGAACGCTATCGTGGTATCCAGCGTGCCAATCGTATTCTTGAAGGCGCACCCGGTGTAGAAGATATGGATCTGGATTACCGTAATCGCCTGGTTGCTGAGGCCACCGTATTACGTGCCTACTTCTATTTTGACCTGGTGTATTTGTTTGGTGATGTGCCTTTCTTAACTTCAAGTATTATTCCTGATGATTGTGAGCCAATAATCGATGAAGATGGTAATGCAACGCCAAACCCTAAATGCTCCCGTACAGATATGAATACCATTATGGATGCATTAATTACCGATTTGGCAGCCGTTGCCGACCATTTGCCAAAGTCATACGAAGGGGATAATAAAGGCCGTGTTTCAAGAGGTACAGCTTTAACACTTAAAGCCCGTATTCATTTGTACCGCGAAGATTGGACGGAAGCTGCAGAAGCAGCTAAAGCCGTAATGGATTTAAACGTGTATTCCATTTATCCGCAATATGCCAATATGTTCGACTATCAGGGTGTTGATAACAATGAGGTGATTTTCGATATTCAGGTGATGAAGGATGTTTGGGAAGGTGAATTCTGGCTGCCTAATTATGGTCCTAACTCTGTTGGAGGATGGAGTTGTTCATGCCCATTACAATCAATGGTTGACACTTATGAAACAACAGATGGTAAAACCATTGATGACCCTACATCTGTTTACGATCCGGCGCAACCATATGCTAACCGTGATCCGCGTTTACACCACTCTATTTTATACCCGGGCCGCGAATGGCAATGGGGGGTTTATAACACCATTCCGGGTGCAACATATCCGGGACAGGAAATTGTAGCAGGTGATGACCTGACAGATGCAACAGGTGGTCAATGGAACAAATCTGCAACAGGTTATAACTGGTTAAAATACATCTCTCAGCAAGATATTGATGACGCCAATTACTGGGATAGTGGTATCCATTTTATCATTATGCGTTATGCCGAGGTTTTACTGATGTATGCAGAAGCTAAAGTGGAAGCAGGAGATATCGATCAGTCTGTTTATGACGCCATCAATGGCGTGCGCCAGCGAGCCGATGTGATGATGCCGCCTGTTACATCCGGAAAGTCAGCTGACCAGTTGCGCGAAATAATTCGCCGTGAGCGTCGTGTTGAGCTGGCATTTGAAGGTATCAGACTGTATGACATTCGTCGTTGGAGAATTGCAGAACAGGTGATGCCGGGCGAGGCTGAAGGATTAACCTATACCGATCCGGATAGTGGGGAACAAGTAACATTATCGGGTGGTAATCGAAACTTCGATCCCGCAAAGCATTATTTATGGCCTATCCCTCAGGCAGAAATAGATGTTTCAGGTATTACTCAGAATAATAATTGGTAAATTAGTGCTATTTAGGTGAGGATGTCCTAAATGGTGGATATATCTCGCTCAGATTGCCACAAAAGAAACGCAAAGTGCGCAAGGTGTTGAAAATAAATATATGCTTTGCGGCCTTTGCGTCATTCTTAGCGGCCTTTGCGTGAAACTTAAATTTAGGACAGCCTCCTTGCCAGGTAATATTGGTATAAGGTCATGACAGAGAAAGAAGTTGGTTATTTCTTGTTAGAAGTGACAAGACTCGTTATAGCTTAATGTATGGCTTTGGTTGAAAAATGAATAAGGTCAGTTAATACAGGAACACGTCAAACTCAGACTATGAAAATATTGTTGATAAATCTTTTGGCACTGGTAATGGTCTCCGGATGCAGGCCTCAGCAGCGTGATGCCGTTCAGGATAAAGGGCATGTCAAGAATGCACCCTCACTGCAGTCGGATAACGCCATTCTGCAGGATGGATTCAACTGGGCTGTTGAAAAAACCGCTCAGTTTGTGATGACAGGAAAAACCGGCCTTGTTAATAAAGATGAGCGTAATCCGAAGGGAACAGGCACTGCCATATATATGCCATCCTACTGGGCCGGATATTACGACCGAACTGCCTTTTATGGAAGGGATTTTGTTCACCAGGCAACAGGTGCTCAGATGGTTGGTTTGACAAAAGAGAATTACACCATGCTCCACACCTTTGCATCCAATGCTACAGAGGGCAGGGATTGGTGGACACTATGGGCCTTTAACTTCGACGGCACACCTCACCAAATTGATTACAGAGGTGAAGATAAGTTTGTTAAGGAATTACCGGCCCAGTTTGAGCTTGTTGAAAAGGCCTGGGATCTATACCGGTGGAGCGGTGATGAACGCTATATAAATGATCCTGTACTATGGAATTTCTATACCAGAACCCTCAGAGATTTTATTTCGCTTCATGATACGAATAATAACGGGGTAGCCGAAGGTAAAGGTGGAATATGGGTTGGTAGCTGTACCTATAATGAACGGGGCGAGTACCCAATAGAAGCAGGCGATGGTATTGCCTGTCAATATCAGGCCACCTTGGCCTATGCGCACATGCTGATGGCGCGCGGTGAAAAACAGAATGCTCAGCAATGGTATAATAAAGCCGGGGCGCTAAAAGACTATTTTAATAAGGATTGGAGTGTTACAGATGATGCTTCCTATGCACGCGGAATAAATAAACAAGGCGTGAAACTTAACGGATTTGGAAAAGAAAACTCCTGGTTTATGCCCTTGAAGCTAATCACCGAGCCGGGCAAACGCAATGATGACTACCTTAGGTTTATTTCCGAAAACCTGGGAGATGGTATTGGCACTACGCCAACAGCACCTAAAAACATTGAAGCCTATACCTATATTCCCGATATGTATTTTCATTACAATTGGAGTGATGAGGCCTGGAAATGGATGAAGTATATCCTGTCTGTTAAAGACCTTCCGCACGAGCGCCCTTCACAGGGCTCCAATGGCGATTACCCCGAAATCTCATATACCATCGTTTCTCAGGTGATTGAAGGCATGATGGGCATTTCTCCGGCAGCAGCTAAAGGCGGGTTGATGACATTAGCCCGCTTGCCTCAGGATGTTAATACGGTCAGGGTTAATACAGTCAGCTTCGGGAAGTATTGTGTTGATGTGCAGCACAACGGGCATCAAAAAACGGTCTTAAGCAATAAATCCAAACAGCCGCTTAAATGGGAGGTGTGCTTTTATGGAACTTACGATACCATATTTGTCAATGGCGAAAAAATACCTGCAGAACACAAAAACAACAACGGCTCAATCATCAGTTTCGCAAAAGTAGATTTAGAGCCAGGGGTCACAATGACTGCAGAAGTACAGTAAAAAAAAATTAAAGAATAATGAGATGAAGAATATTTTCTTATTG
This sequence comes from Bacteroidales bacterium, assembly GCA_022361295.1. Classification (GTDB taxonomy): domain Bacteria; phylum Bacteroidota; class Bacteroidia; order Bacteroidales; family Marinilabiliaceae; genus Carboxylicivirga. Next base: position 2,098 of record JAKSBD010000614.1, on the reverse strand, counting down.
ATTTCCCTGCTTATTTCCCTTCAGGCATTAGGGCAGTCTGACTCTAATATCTGGAAAATGAATGCAGATGGTGGTATCAGCTGGGTAGTAGAAGATTCAATTTTACCTCATCACGATGATATAGAGATGAGCGGCAAGTTTATCTCTGCTGTGGTCAGGTATGGTGTTAATGCAGATAACAGCTTCAGCATTGGCAGGGAGATTGTTTGGCCCATGTTGCGAATCATTCCTAATCAGACGAGGGGAGGATTGCTCCGCACCATTGATGATGATGTGGTGAAAGGCATACACATTGAAGGTCGCCGACCCAAAAAGGAGATCGTGCAGCAAGTCAGGCTCGATGGTAAATTAAGCGTTAAAAGGGAATTGCAGTTTAGCTATTTCAGAAAAAGGCCTGTTTTAAAACTGGAACTGGAGAGCACGCATTTTACTTCCACTGATAAACCTGTGTTTTGTGAAAAATATGTGCTTCGTAATCCTGGTGATCAGGATGTTTTTGTTGAGATACCAGAGGTGAAGAAACAATTAGTGGCACATGCAGAGAGAACAGTTGATGGTCCCCATGTTGTAACATACCAAACGGTTAATGGCGGTTCAAAAAAGATTGCTGCCGGTGACTCCGTTGTTTTTTATACAACAGTATCGGCTCGTCGGCAGATAGACAAGGCCCTTGTTATTAATGTGGAAGAAGAGCTGGCTGAAAGGAGCTCCTTTATTGGCCATTTATGGGATAACCTGATATTGGAAACGCCCGACAAAACCTTAAATACAGCTTTTGCATTTGCTAAAATAAGGGCTAACGAAAGTATCTATCAAACAAAAGGTGGTCCAATGCATGGTCCTGGCGGTTTAAACTATTATGCTGCTATATGGGCCAATGATCAGGCTGAATACATCAACCCTTACTTCCCTTTTCAGGGATATGCTTATGGCAATGAATCGGCCATTAACTCATTCAGGCACTTTGCACGTTTTATGAACGATGAGTATAAACCCATCCCTTCATCCATCATAGCCGAAGGTATTAGTTATTGGAATGGAGCCGGCGACAGGGGCGATGCAGCCATGATTGCTTATGGAGCTGCACGTTTTGCACTTACCTATGCCGATAAAAAGGTCGCTGAAGAGCTGTGGCCATTGATTGAATGGTGTCTGGAGTTTAATCGTCGTAAAATAAATGAGCAGGGTGTGGTGCTGTCCGATTCGGATGAGCTGGAAGGGCGATTCCCGGCCGGAGATGCCAACTTATGTACATCATCATTGTACTACGATGCGCTACTATCAGCATCGTACCTGTGTGGCGAGCTCGGACTGGGTAAGGAATTAGCCGGCAGCTATTCATCACAGGCACAGATCTTACGTGAGAATATTGAGAAATATTTTGGCGCCAATGTGATGGGGTTTGATACATACCGTTATTATGACGGGAATGATGTTTTAAGGGCCTGGATATGTATTCCTTTAACAGTGGGTATTTATGACCGCAAGGAGGCGACCATCAATGCATTATTTTCGCCTGATCTGTGGACGGCTGACGGACTGGCCACCGAGGCGGGTGATAAAACATTCTGGGACCGCTCAACACTGTATGGCTTAAGGGGTGTCTTTGCCGCCGGGGAAACCGGGAGAGGCCTTGAGTTCTTAAAGTACTATTCTAACCGGCGCCTGTTGGGTAATCGTGTTCCTTATCCGGTTGAGGCTTATCCTGAAAACAACCAACGCCATTTATCGGCTGAAAGTGCTTTATACTGCCGGGTGTTCATTGAAGGCTTATTTGGGATTCGCCCAACGGGGTTTAATTCATTTACCATCACGCCCCAACTGCCTGATGAGTGGGATTATATGTATATTCGAAAGGTAAACGGATTTGGAAAGCAGTTTGATGTTGAGGTGATTAGGAAGAATAAGAAGGTTCAGGTTATCATCAGGGATGATAAGGGTCAACCAATAAGCAGGAAAACTGTGATGAATGGTACGACTGTTCAGCTTAAGATATAGAAGTTGTTTAAAGTTATATTGAAAATCTGCGAGTAACATCTTGATTCCACTGGCTTCTGCTAATTTTTATTCCATAGCTTATGGCTCCCGTTAGAAACCG
>JAKSBD010000531.1 GCA_022361295.1 Bacteroidales bacterium | reverse complement strand
TCAATAGGGCCATCTACCTATTAAATACTCACCTTACCGACAGTTATTTAACAATCAGTTTCTGCGTGAAATTATTAACCCTGATAATGTATACTCCATTTACTAACCCTGATACATCCACGGGTGATTTAGTTATTACAGTTCGCTCAAACACTTTGGCACCTGATAAGCTATATATCTGCAGGCTTACACGTTCTTCAGCACTGTTAATGATAAAGTAGTCAGAGGCCGGATTTGGATAAATTAATGCAGTGTCAGCTTCTTTATTTAAATCATTAATGGAAGTTGGCGTATTGCCATCTTGCCAAGTGAAAAACGGACGTGTTTGACTACTAATGGTTTTAACTTCCCAAGTGGTTATAAAATCCCAGCCTGTGAAGTTGGCATTATTGGCAAAATCTGCTGTTGCCAGCCCTGTATTAGATGGGAATGATCCTGATTGTGCAACACCAATTGCGGCTGAAGTCAAAGAGTTATCAAAGTAACAGCCGGTACCACCTGAGCCCAGGTTATGAGCAATTAATCCACCTTCTGCCAGATAAGGACCTACAGTAGCACCTGATACTGTGCAAGCGCCATATACATTATTTAATACCGGCGCAATGCCCGAGCTTGTGGCTGTGGTACCAATAACACCTCCTGCTTTTCTGCCATCGACTGAACCCGTTGCATAACAATCCTGAATAATCACTGATCCTTTTGCATAAGCTAACAAGGCACCCGCAGATGCAGAGGTGTTATCTATCGAGTTGGTCACCTCAGCATCCAATGCAAAACACTTGGAAATCTCGGCATTTTCAACTTTACCAGCCAGTGCACCGGCATTGGTTGCTATACTGATTTTTGCACTTACAATTCCAATGTTCTGAATAATGGCCGGCTCCATATCTGATATACCTCTTATATTTCCAAATAAGCCACCCTCATTCACAGATGCTGCAAGGAACAGATTTGTTATTGTATGGTTATCACCATCAAAGACACCGGTAAACGGAGTTGTGCTGTTTCCAATAGGAGAGAAGCCTTCGCCGCTATTCCAGTCCTTGGTTTCTGCCGCATCGATATCTGCATTAAGAAACCACTGTTCGCTCCAGGCAATATCATTTTCACTCACCCAACGCAATTCTGCAATATTGGTAATTGTTCCACCACTGCCTTCAACACGATCAGCCGGTTCAACAGCAGCGGTTGTATATTGCTGATGCCAGGTGAAATAGGGACGTGTTTCGTCGTTAAGCGACTTTATTTCCCAGGTAGTTATAAAATCCCAGCCTGTGAAGTTGGCAGCATTGGCAAAATCGGCAGTTGCCATTCCTGCATTCGTTGGGAATGATCCTGATTGCGCCACACCAATTGCCGCTGAAGTCAAAGAGTTATCAAAGAAACAACCAGCACCGCCAGAACCCAGGTTATGAGCAATTAACCCACCTTCTGCCAAATAAGGGCCTACAGTAGCACCCGAGACAGAGCAAGCGCCATATACATTATTTAATACCGGCGCAATGCCCGAGCTTGTGGCTGTGGTACCAATGACACCACCTGCTTTTCTGCCGCCAACCAAACCCGTTGCATAACAATCCTGTATAACCACTGTTCCTTTTGCATAGGCCAATAAAGCGCCGGCAGATGCCGATGTGTTATCCTTAGAGTTAGTCACCTCTACATTCATTGCAAAACATTGAGTTAGTTGAGCATTTTCAACCTTACCTGCCAGAGCACCGGCATTAGTTGCAATACTGATGTTCGCACCTTCCACTCCAATATTCTGAATCATGGCTAACTCAGTATCTGATATACCCCTGATATTTCCGAATAGGCCACCTTCATCAATAGCCGCTGCAACATACAGCCTGGCTATCGTGTGGTTATTACCATCAAAGATACCCGAGAACGGAGTTGTACTGTTGCCAATGGGAGAGAAGCCCAGGCCACCATTCCAGTCTTTGGTTTCTGTGGCATCTATATCTGCGCTAAGAACCCATTCTTCGCTCCATGCCACATCATTTTCACTCACCCAGCGTAATTCCGCAAGATTGGTAATTGTTCCACCAATACCCGCTGCCCGGTCAGCCGGTTCAAGGGCAACGGTTTGAGCTCTGAGCAAAGTGTTAGCGAACAAAAGACAAATAATTGCCACGATTCCAAAAAAGTCGTTTTTTTTCATATGTTTACATTTTAGATTACAAGGAACTACCCCAAACTATGCTCGTTGTTGGAAGCTCGGAACATAGCATGGGTAGTTTCTTTTCAATTGGTTAATAATGATTAAGTATATTATTCTTGACCGGTTAATGCATAAGACGATTTCCAGGCCTGACGGCTGGGACTGTTCTCCAATACCCAGCGCATGCGCTTAACCTGTTCAACACTGGTTACCTTATTAGTGGAAATGATATCCATGATATTCTCACTATCAAAATAAGTTCCAACCGAACTGCGCTTTTCTTTATTGGTGGCATTACCATAGCTTATAATTGAATAGCTATAGGTATCATCACAATAGTCAATGTCACCGTCTACCAGTTCTGAAAAATTTTCAAATGCAGTTGGAAGAAGCCCTAAATATTCACCAATTAATTGAGGCCAGTTCGTTGATAAAAAATCATAGTTATAACTAACCGTGTTTTCCACGAATTGGGCACCTATCAGAAGGCCTAATTCCTCAGGTTTATTGGCAGCCCTCATGGCTTGTTCGTATGCGTCGGTACTTTCATAGGCCGTAAAATCCAATCCTTTGATTAAATCTTCTTCATCTACAGTTGAAAACACATCTTTGGGCGAATAGTCGTCTTTTGAAGGTGCATTACAGACATAAATGTTGAGGTAATGTTTTATTGACCAGTTCGCTGTTATGTTAAGAATATCCTTATAAAGATCCTTACCATCGAGCAAAGTACTGATTTCGTGCAAACCAGGTATTTCTAATGCCGCACCATCGGGGTCATACTTTGCTGAAACAAACTCAATATTAGGGTTACCGCTATTGCCTGCGCGATAGACCGGGTCATTAAAAACCTTATTCAGGTTGTTAATGACCTTATCAAAGTCATCATCCTGATAATTAAAAAGCTCATATGAAGCACTATTGATCAGATGAAAAACAACAGGAATCATAACTTTTTCGTACTGTGCTTCTGACGGTCGTATATCAATGCTAATTCCTTTTTCCGCAGTTACACTACTTATTTCAGCATATATTTCCAGCTCGTCTGTGTCAGAATCTAAAACCATTGGGAGCGCTAATCCTTGCCCATTACCATCAATGAATGAAATGGCATCATCGGGCACCCTGTCATTTTTTAATCTCAGCGTATCCGTTTTTTCAATTGTTACCAATAATGTATCACCATCTTCATTTACTTCATAGTCATTTACTGTGTAATGAAAAACATCGTAATACATGAAAGAAGCGCTTAATTCATTAATGCCATTGGCATAATAAACATCAGTATTAACTTTTGTCTCAACGTATTTTACCTTTTGGCTGTCATATTCCACCTCCTGAATAACATAGTCATCTGGTGTACATGCCAACAAAACGCTAATAGCCAGTATATATATAATCTTTCTCATAATTACCACTTTGGATTTTGTGTCAAAGACTTGTTATAACTCAATTCGTTATCCGGAATTCTGAATGCATACCGGTAATCATCAGCTTTCAGTTCATAGCTTATATCACCGGCATTGCCGGGGTTGTAGTTGCGACTAAACGAAAAACCGGTGCGTTTCATATCCAACCACCTGACTTCGTGTTCACCAATAAATTCTTTCCGCCGTTCATGTACCACTTCTTCTTTCAGGTCGCCTGAAGAATAGAAACTTGTGTTTTTGGCTACCTTGAAAGTGTCAAGCCATTGTTTAGCCTCTGTATTCATGTCCATTCTTGCATAGGCCTCAGCAATTATCAAATGCATTTCTTCTGCTCTGAACATGGCATAGGTTTCATGATTTGAGAGCAATCTCTCATAGGGGTACTTGCTAACAAAGGTTCTGTTATAGGCAGGGTTGTGCATAACAAAAGCCCCATTATACTCATAGGGTGGTGAATCAAGTTTATAATAGCGAATGTCATCTTCTTCATATAAAGAAGCCAGTTCCTGAGAAACAGGTATACCATTGTTGGCAGCACCACTTTTGGGATCTCCCCACATGTTATTTCTTGATATACCGGATTTGCGTCCCCAGTAAAATACCAGTAAGGCATGTTTGTTATTCTGATCCAGGATATTAACAGCCTCTTTTTGGAAAAACATTGATTTATAATCAGCAGGGTTTGTTACCAGGCTAATTTTATCCAGTACCATTGATGCATGAGTGATTGAATGGTTCCAGTCATCGGACTGGCCTGCTGCACTCAACCCTTTGAAGTTATAAATCTGAGCCAATAGAGCGTGAACAATGGTTTTATCGTAAAAAATACTGTAGCCATACTCTTTTTCGGCTGTATAGCCTAATACCTCGTTCAATTCATCAATCAATATTTGGTAAACCTCAGTCTGACTTTTACGTGCTCCGGCGTATTCAACCACATTCTCACTATCCAGGTTCAGAGGGATGCCATACTCATCCTGATCGTATACGCAGAAGAACTGTAATACCTTAAAGATATTAATGGCGCGTATCACTTTTGCCTCGCCTTTGATGAGTTGTTTTTCTTTTTCAGGAGCCTCTATGTACTTTAATTCAGTAAGGATTTGGTTACAATAGCCTATGGCATCATAACACTGCTCCCAAATTATCTTATGTCCGCTTATGTGTGCCCATTGAATAGTTTGCGGGAATACCTGCAGGTATCGGCTCCAAACAATATATGACATTGCAGGTAATAAATCGCTGTCTACTTCATCTGATTGAAGCATGCATAGCTGTTGAGTGGTATTGAAGGCCGGTAAAAATTCCACCTTACTTTTGCGTACGTCTCCGCTCCTTATAGGGTCAACCGAGCTGCTTAAGAAAAGAGCCATAGCGCTTTTAGCTCCTTCCATGTCTTTAATAACTCTTTCGTTTACAGGATCTACATCAACCCAATCAGTACATGATGTACTGATCATTCCTACCAGAAAATATATAATTAGTTTCTTCATCATGCTTCAGATTTAAAATTCAATACTTAAGCTGCCAATCAGCCGAACCGGGTTGGGGTAGGTGATTGCTCCCAAACCTTCCGGGTCAAGACCCTTATATTTTGTCCATGTTGCCAGGTTTTGGGCTGTTAGCCCAACTTTAACCCTGTTAAGGTTTAATTCTTTGATTAAACTATGTGGCAGGTTATACACCAGACTCATGGATGCCAGCTTTAGAAAGTCTCCCTTTTCATATTCATTGTCAAAGAGGTACACTCCGTAGCTGTTTCGATAAGCACCATTTCTGTGCTGTGGGTATTGGGTTATATCGCCAGGTTGACGCCAATGGTAAAAATCGCTTACAATGGTATTCCGGTTAAAGCGATCCAGGTTATATCCATTATTATTGATTGAGCGTACCATATGACCGGCACTATAGGTAAATTGACTGGTAAGAGTCAGGCCCTTGTAACGTGCATTAAATCCAAAACCGCCGTTAACCGGAGGATATCCGGCACCTACATAACTGATAGACGCCTTATGGTTAAAGTTACTATCCATGTCTATCACCGGGCGACCATCTATTTCGGAGTGTATCTCCCATGGTTTTACATATTCCATGTTTTGCACATATGCCAGTGTATTGCCTGTAATGGGGTCTACACCAGCAAATGCATAGGCAAATTGCGACCCTACCTCATAACCTTCAACATATTGTGTAGTTCGGTTTTTGCCTGCAATAGCCAGATCGGTCAATTCTTTAAACTCACTTTTAATAATCTTATTCAAGTTGTGAGCGATGTTAAAATTCAGCGTCAGGCTAAAGTCACTACGACTCATCACACGAGTGTTCAGGTTTAGCTCGATGCCCTGGTTTCTCAAAGTAGCGGTGTTGGCTTTTATCGAAGTTACTCCACTGGAGTTAGGCAGGTATTGAGTGGAAAGCATATCTCTTACATTGTTGCGGTAATAATTGAATACACCATTCACTTTATTCTGTAAAAAACCAAAATCAATTCCTAAGTTGATGTCCTCTTTCTTTTGCCATTTTACATCCGGATTTCGCCAGTTGATATCAGTTGGTACATAAACACCTCCATACCCGTACAGGTCATTATACTGTAGTGTACTAAAAGGCTGGGCACTGCGGTCAATGCTTCCGGTAAAACCATAACTTAGTCTTAAAGCAAATACATCAAGCCATGTCAGGTTATTAAAAAATGCCTCGTTATGGGCATTCCAGCGAAAACTGGTACTCCATAAAGGGGTAAACTGGTTGGTTTTGGCAATGGTGTTAATGCCATCATACCTCAGGCTATAAGTGGCAATATAACGATCGTTGTAACTGAAAGAGGCAGTTGTAAAGTACGACATGCGCCTGTTTTCGACATAGGCAGTACCACCCAGTTTTGTAAGGTCAACGATGTTAAGGGGCAAATCAAGGTCAGGATAACCTCCTAGGCGGTAATCCGGATCAAAAACAGGCATCATGTTATAAAAGCTGTTGGTTTTACTTTGTGCCATCTCCATGCCGGCCATGGCATTGATAAACCATTTTTTAACGCTTGTATTATAGTTTAAAAGAGAACGCCATTGCCATTCATTATTGCGTCCGCTGGTCTCTCTTAAAAAACCATTGTTATTTAGGTGCCCATATTTTATGGTGTTATAATCATTGAGCCACCCATTACGTAAAGAGCGCACACTACCCGGACTGGCCCAGTCTTCTGAATTTGAATTTGAGAAGCTGTAAGAATACAGCGATTCCACACTCAATGTTTTGATAATATCCCAGGTGAGCTTTGCATTCATAGTGGCACTATTGGCCTGTGTGTACTGGTTACCATCGGCCAGGTCTTCCAGTATATTGTAATCATATTCGTAATTACCTTCTCCCTGGTACCAGCCATTCATGTATGAGCGATCATAAGAATAGGAGCCATCCTCATTATATGGTTTCTCATAGGGATTTGCAAATAGGGCATATTTAAAGGGATCCAGACCTGTTGCATTGGTTGGGTAATTATCTTTGCGCATATTGGCCCTGATACCAGTTTCCAACCGCAGGTTTTCGGCAATTGAATAATTTACCTTAGCTGTTGTGGAAAGGTTTGAGTTATCATTCCCTTCAAGGGTACCTTTTGTATCTCTTAAATTACCAGATACGTAATAATTCAATTTTTCGTCGCCTCCCCGTAAAGTAAGGGCATACTGTTGATAGAATGCTGGATTAAAAAGCTCCTTTGTCCAGTCGGTATTGGTATTTTTCAATTCCTCAAGCATGGCTTCCCCTTCTTCTTCAGTTATAATACCAATATCCATATTGCGGGTAATCAGATATGCCCGTCCGGCCATATCAAGATTGGGATTGTCATAATAAAGTTGTTGCTCAAACATTACTTTTTGAGCACTGTTCATCATCTGCAGGTTATGCCTGGGAGCCATTTCAACACCCCATTGGGTTGATAGAGATATTGTTTTTTGTCCCGCAACCCCTTTTTTAGTCTCAATAACGATTACTCCATTTGCTGCTCTGGCCCCATAGATAGCCGTTGCCGATGCATCTTTCAGAACGGTTATTGAGGCAATATCTTCCGGTGGAATATTGCCAATGCCATCTGTAAATAGTGAATTCTGCAGATCGACTCCCCCCATGTCAACACTGGGCACGGCTCCCTGCATTTCCACACCATCAACAATCCATACAGGATTCATATCACCGGTGATGGAATTAAGTCCCCTGATTCGGATCTGCGTAGAGGCGCCAGGCCGGCCTGTCGTACTTATAGATGACACACCTGCCATTTGTCCACGAATGGCCTGATCGATAGAGACGGCTCCCGTCTGGGCTATCTCATGAGCTGTCATTTCAGAGACAGAACCGGTCATTCGTTCCTTTTTAATTTCCTGGTATCCGGTTACAACTACCTGGCCCAGTTCGTTAATATCTTCATCGAGGTAAATAATGTATTCATCATCTTGTCTGACCGGTATCTCTTTCGTTTCAAAACCAATAAAGGTGACCATAAGGATAACTCCACTGGGTGGTACCTCTATGGAAAAGTGGCCGTCAATATCTGTTATTGTTCCCCTGCGTCCATTCTTTTCCAGTACGTTGGCACCAGGCAGAGGCTCACGTGTCTTGGAATCAAGCACCTGTCCTTTTATTATGCGGTTAGGTTGACTTTGTGTAGCTTCCTCAGGCTTTGGTGAAATAACGATAATATCATCGACAATTTTAAACGCCAGGTTTTTGCCCTCGAAAATGTCATTGAGAATTTCAGTGATGGATTGATCTTCTGCACTCACAGACACGATTTCTTTCTCGTTAATTTCTTCAGTGCTATAGGCAAATGTATAACCGGTTGACATCCTTATCTTGTTGAAGACCTCGATTAACTCAACATCTGAAAGATTGAGTGTAACTTTAGCCTGCTGGCTGTATACAGTACCTGAAACCTGAAGGGTTCCAATCAATATAAAAATGCTTAATATTTTCATTATCAGCAGTTTTTTTCTAATGCGATCTGGCATAGTATACCATCTCGGTAAAAACAAATTTTTCATACCTTTGATTTCTAGTTTTGTGATAGCTCGTTTAGCCGAACGAGTTATTAGGGTGGATGTAGCCGCATCCACCTTTTTTATTATTATTCAGAAACTTCTTTTACTATTATTCTATTTCCTACAGTACTGATTTCAACAGATCTGGTTAATTCCAATACAGTAATTATCTTTTCGAAAGGAGCATCGCGTTTGATATCCAGAGAAAACGTTTTGTCTGCAACAGATTGATTTTCAAACTCAATTTCAATGTCATACCAACGGCTCATCCCATTTAATATAGACTCTATTGATTGATCTCTGAAAACAAACCGGCCTTGCTTCCAGGCAGTATAAATATATGTATCTACTGTTGTCAGTTTTGCCTGCTTATCGTCTTGATTAAATTGTATTTGTTGCTCAGGTTTCAGAATCTGTGTGTTCTTTGTACCTTTTGTATTAAAATAACTGGCCTGTACACTACCTTCCACAAGTGTAGTATGTTGAACTATATCGTCATCATAAGCTCTGATATTAAAAGTGGTACCCAATACCTCAATATTGTGACTCTTGGTTTTCACAATAAAAGGTTGCTTTGCGTTATGTGCCACTTCAAAGTATGCTTCTCCTGATAGCTCAATGGTGCGCGTATCTCCTGCGAATTTAACCGGGTATTTTAATTGGGTTTCGGAATTGACCCACACCCTGGTTCCATCGGGCAATGTAACCTGATATTCACCTCCGCGCGGAACTTGTAAGGTGTTGTATTTAAGTGATAATACGTTTTCGTTGGTTACTTCGTAGTTAATCTTGCCTGCTTCATTATTAATAATAGCTCCTTTTTGTTTAACAGTCAGGCTCTCATTGTTATCCAGTTCAACAACCTGGCCATCTTCCAATGTAAGAGTGGCTTTTGATTGTCCCGGTTCTACAACTGCCAATTGCTGTCCCGATGTATGATCTGCTTGCGATTGCCTTAGGATATAGATAACTGAACCAACAGACAGTACCAGCAGAGCAATTGCGGCAATCCTGAGTAACTGTAACTTAAGAGAACGTACAGGAGCCACGCGCTTAAGGTACTTTTCTTTCGCTTTAGCCGTATCAATAGCCTGGTAGGCTTGTAATCTCATCTCTAACTTCTTCTTATCATGCAAAGAATGATAGAGTTCTAAATGACTTTCTGATTCTAACCATTTATTTAACTCACGTTCTTCCGCCAGTGTTAAATTGCCGGTTATTTGCTTGGCTATCAGATGTGCAATTCGAATTGGTTCCATCACTTTATTGACTGTTTTAATAGTATTACAGTCTTATAAACAAAGTGGGTGTCAAAAAATGTATATTTTTTTTAAAATAATTTTACAGTTGAACGGAATAAGCGCAGATAACTTTTAAACTGATGTTAATACGGCAATGATCTGGTAAATGTCTTTTAGCTGTTCGCGAAGCCTTCTGTAAGACCTTAGTTTTTGTGACTTAACCGTGTTGATTGAGATGTTTAAATCTTCGGCTATCTCATTGTTTTTTAATCCATTTAGCGATAGCATAAGGATTTCTTTGCATTGGTTTGGCAGGGTATTAATGGCATTAACTAATGCAGTCATTGTTTCTTCTTCCAATACTTTCTCAAGAAAGAATTCTTCAGAGAAGGATTCTTTTTCGGCCTGTTGCGCATGCCGTTGTTTTACTTTCTCATGCTTAATCAGGTTAATGCACTTATTACGAATGGTCTTATATAAATACCCTTTAACAACGTTTATGTGTTTACCTTTTTCAAAGTTTTCAAAGAGCTTTATAAAGGCATTCTGAACCACATCTTCAGCATCGGCCTGATCGGGTAAGAACTGTTGCGCGAAAACAACCAACCCCGGATACCACAAGTCAAAATACTTACTAATATCGTGTTTGCTATTTATATAGGTAGAATGTTCTTCGTGCATATGTTATAACTGGATCGGTGTCAAAAATAAAGTTAATTAAAAGATTTAAAAGGATGTGCAGTATATGATTTTTATCAAAGCTTGCTGGGGGGGCGGTTTCCGTTTTTGATTCAATGAACCGTTATTGCTGCTGCAATAATAATACCAGCAAAAACAAAAGCCCTGAACTATTGCAGTCAGGGCCATGTTTTAGTGCACTTTACCTCTTAATTATTTGACGGTGTATTCATCATGTTTTTCATCACATCTTCCAGGTTGAATTTAGCAGGTTTCTGTCGGGGCGGAAACTCCTTAAAGGTTTCTATCATTTCGCCCACCTTAACCTGTGCCGGAACAGCCAGAAACTGACCGACGCGCTCCATCCATTCATAATAGCCGTTGGCATCAGTAGATGCTCTTTCGTATGGATCCATCCTTAAATCAAAGATGAGTGGAACACGCAAGACCGTGAAAGGCTCCATCCAAACCCTGAACTGTTGCGCTTTTTGCTCCATAAAAACCAATTTCCACCTGTCGAAACGGTAAGCCACCAGATCACCATCATCACTCCAGTAAAAAAACTCCTGCCTTGGCCACTCTTTCTGAGTATCGTCATCTATAAGGTTTGGCAGCAGGTTATAGCCATCAATATGAACCTTATATGTCTTATCGCCAACTTTATGTCCTTTTTTCAGTTTGTCTTTAATATCATACTCTCCAACAGCCGCCATCAGCGTTGGTAACCAATCGGTGTGTGAAGTAATGCCATTTACCACCTGTCCGGCCTTTATTTTATCAGGCCAGCGCATGGCAAACGGAACTCGATAAGCCCCTTCCCAGTTCGTGTTTTTTTCTCCGCGAAACGGCGTTATTCCACCATCGGGCCACATGTTAAAGTGAACACCATTATCTGTTGTATAAATGACAATGGTATTTTCTGCTATATTCAATTCATCTAACCTATTCAGTAGTATCCCTATCTGGTCATCGTGTTGAATCATACCATCGGCATAAACGTTTAACCCTGATTTACCTTTATACTCATCCGGTACATGGGTGTGGTAATGCATGCGTGATGGGTTAAACCAAACAAACCATGGTGTTTCTTCATTTTCTTTTCGCTCAATAAAATCAATTGTAGCATCTAAAAATTCCTGGTCAATGGTTTCCATGCGTTTTCTAGAAAGCGGGCCTGTGTCTTCCACTTTCCCGTCGGCGTTTGATTTTATAACACCCCGTGGTCCAAAGCGCTCCCTGAATTCAGGGTTTTGCGGATAGTTTGCATGCTCAGGCGCTTCCTCGGCATTAAGGTGGTACAGGTTTCCAAAGAACTCGTCAAAGCCATGTGCCGTGGGCAAAAATTCATCTTTATCGCCCAAATGGTTCTTACCAAATTGTCCGGTCGCATAACCATGTGGTTTTAACAAAGTTGCCAATGTCGGATCTTCTTCCCTTATTCCTAAGTCAGCTCCCGGCAAGCCAACTTTAGTCAGGCCGGTTCTGACAGGCATTTGTCCTGTAATAAATGCAGAGCGTCCTGCTGTACATGATTGCTCGGCATAATAATCTGTAAACTGAACGCCTTCATAAGCGATGCGGTCGATATTTGGGGTTGTATACCCCATCATACCTTTATTATTATAACTAAGATTAGATATTCCGATATCATCGGCCATGATGACTAAAATGTTTGGCTTTTCACTTTTTTGTGCAAATGCGACAAATGAAATAAGCGAGATCATTAGATAAGTTAATACAGTCTTTTTCATACCTTTTTTATTTGTTGTAGTTATTATTCAGTGGTAAACTATTAATTACATGACAAAGGTATGTTGAGTATGCACTGGTATTGTGCAACGAAAGTGACTAAGAATGTCGCGAATGCGTCAATAGTTATTTATTAAGCAAACTCGATGGAGAATAACCAAATTGATTCTTAAAGATTTTTGAAAAGTGACTTGTTGATGTATAACCCATTTTAAAGCATATATCGGTAATGGAGAGTCTCTGTTCCAGAATCATTTGCCGGGCTTGTTCCAGGCGAACCTGTTTTCGATAACTGGTCATATCAACCCCATGATATGCTTTAAACAGACGTTGCAGTTTTCGTATGCCAACAGATAATTTATCTGATAGCTCTGTTATTTTAATTGTTTCGTCTTTTGATTCAAGTAACAGCTTCTCGGCCTCATATAAAGTATTGAGGTCATCCTGGTGCATAAAGCTGTTCTTATCTGATTGATTACTTTGTTCTTTAAATATTTGCTCAAGTGCTAACATGATTAACTCTTCCGTTTTGTTAATCATATATCCGCGGGCAAACTCATTTTCTATTTTATAGCTTGATAACTGAAACAATACTTTTTGTACTTCAGCTGTAAACGGAAACTTATAGCACCATTGCTCATCTTTCAACAGTTGAGTACTGACTTCAGATGGTAAATTATAATAGTTGCACAGAGACATCAGTTTTTCAACACTAACGAATAACTGTATTTGCTTAAATCTTGTGTAGGCCGGAACAATGTTATTATAAGAGTAATGTTTG
>JAKSBD010000605.1 GCA_022361295.1 Bacteroidales bacterium | reverse complement strand
TGGATATTAATAAGCGGCATATAACTATATCTAAGTATAATAATACCAATTTTATTTTTGAGGCATAGTTCAATGTAATATTGGTATAAATCCTAAACAATTTTGTAATGATAAAAAACATTGCTGTAGTGGGCCTTGGCAAAGTCGGATCTTTGGTGGCCATTCTTTTGAATAAAACATTTAATGTACATGGTTTCGATTCTCAACCAGGTGTTAATTCCTCCCCATTTGAACGGTCTGTCATTGATATTACCGATAAGGCGGCTACATTGGAGCAGTTGAAAGATTTTGATGCAGTTGTCTCCTGTTTACCCTATAAATACAATATTATTATAGCTCAAATAGCCCACCAGACAGGTATGCATTATTTTGATCTGACTGAGGACATTAAAACATCAGTTGAGATTAAGAAGCTGTCTGAAACATCCGCGGGTATAATGGCTCCACAATGTGGTTTGGCTCCCGGATACATTGGCATAGTAGGCTATGATCTGGTGAAGAAGTTTGATAAACTCAGAGATGTTGAATTGAGGGTAGGCGCATTGCCAAGATATCCCAATGGATTACTGGGCTATTCATTTAACTGGTCACCCGCCGGCGTTATCAACGAGTACATAGAGGATGCCGAAGTTATATACAACGGTAAGCGCAAATTTGTTTCTTCCTTAATGGGCCTTGAAACCATTAATATAGAAGGACGCGAATATGAAGCGTTTTATACCAGCGGCGGACTGGGCACACTCTGCAAAACACTGGATGGTAAGGTAGATACGCTTAACTACAAAACCATTCGTTACCCCGGACATGCCCGTTTAATGCGTTTCTTAATAACGGAGTTGATAATGAAGGATAAAAAAGAAGAGCTTGAAGAAATATTAACCATTGCCAAACCGCCAGTTAAGGAGGATATGGTGCATGTTTATGCCGCTGTTGAAGGCTGGCAGGGTGATAAACTATTCAGGGAGGAGTTTTTCCACACCTACCTGCCACAGGATGTTGATGGTCAGGAATTCAGGGCCATATCATGGACCACAGCAGCAAGTGTTTGTAGTGTTGTTGAGTTGGTTCATAAAGGAAAAACAGCTTCAAAGGGCTATTTAAAGCAGGAAGATATCAACCTGGATGATTTTCTATCGACTTCATACGGACAGTATTATAAAAACCAGATGTAATTATGGATACACTTAATCAAATTTTAGCGGGGTTAATGACCCGGTATCAGCAAAGGGTATCGGATGTCAATAAAATCATATCGGCACTTACTGATAAAGGCATAATAAATGAGCTGTCGGATATTGAAAATGATCACATTGCCTTTAGGACCATTGGTGAACCACAGCTGGGTATTCAGTCGTTGGAAAAAATATTTTTACACCATGGCTACGTAGCCAAAGGTGATTTTTATTTTGAGCACAAGAAGATAAATGCTCGCTGGTATGCACCACCAGAGGAAAGTCTGCCAAGAATATTTATCAGTGAGCTGCGCGTTAATGATTTCCCTGATTCTATTCAGCAAATAATCAGGTCGTTTACTGATGAGGTGAAGTCAGACCCCGTTGATCAGCTGGACTTAGATAATGCAGCACAGGTAGATGAGTTTTTACATTCGCCACTGTGGAGAACTCCTTCATGGAATGAATACAGTACCCTGGCCGAAGTCAGTGAATATGCTTCGTGGACCATTTATAACAAATACTACTTAAATCATTTTACCATTAGTGTTCACAATTTGCCGGCACCGTATAATACCCTTGAAGTATTTAACGACTTTCTGGTTGATATAGGAGTGACCTTAAATAGTGCAGGTGGCTATATAAAAACCAGTCGGGATGGATTGCTCAAGCAAAGTTCTTCTGTTTCTAAAATGATTGAAGCCACCTTTGCTGATGGTGCCGTTCATCAGATATCAGGTAGTTATGTAGAATTTGCAGAAAGAAAAGTGTTAGCTGAATTTACTAATCTTCCTGCCGGCGAAATACAAAGAGAACACAGGCGGGATGGATTTGAAACTGCCAACGCCGATAAGATTTTTGAGAGTACCTATTCTAGTCAAACCAGCAAAGATAAGTCTGATAAAGATTAAAAACAGATAACGATGTTACAGGAAATACTTAAGCATTATAATATACAGAAGGCCAATGAAGGAGCCTGGATTGGAAAAACCTCCCTTCAATCAGGAGGTGAACTGTTGGATGTTACTTCACCGGTCAACGGACAATGGATAGCTGCCATTAAAACAACCGATAAGGCAGCATATCAACAGGTTGTTGATGAGGCTAAACAAGCTTTTGAGCTATGGCGCAATATGTCGGCACCCAAGCGGGGCGAGATTGTAAGACAGTTTGGCGATAAACTAAGAACGGAAAAAGAGTTTTTAGGTAAGCTGGTGGCTTATGAAATGGGTAAAAGCCTGCAGGAAAGTTATGGAGAAGTGCAGGAGATGATTGATATATGTGATTTTGCAGTAGGTTTATCACGCCAGCTATACGGACTGACAATGCACAGTGAACGACCGATGCACCGCATGTACGAACAATGGCATCCGCTGGGGGTGGTAGGTATCATCTCTGCCTTTAATTTTCCGGTGGCCGTATGGAGCTGGAACAGTGCAATAGCGTGGGTATGCGGTAATGTCTGCGTATGGAAAGCCTCTGAGAAAACGCCGCTGACAGCTTTGGTTTGCCAACGGTTAATAGCTGAAGTACTGGAGTCGAATAACCTGCCACAAGCCATTAGTTGCCTTGTAACCGGAGCCAGAGAAGTGGGTGAGTGGATGAGTACTGATAAAAACATGCCTTTGGTATCGGCAACGGGTTCAACACGAATGGGTAAAGCAGTGGGTGAAACGGTTGCCAAACGATTTGGTAAGTCTTTGCTTGAATTAGGAGGTAATAATGCAATGATTATTACTGAGAATGCCGATTTAAATATTGCCATCCCTGCTACATACTTTGGTGCCATTGGCACAACGGGGCAACGCTGTACTTCAACGCGTCGTTTGATTGTGCATGAATCAATACAGGAACAGGTAACGGAGCGATTATTGAATGCTTACCGACAGATCAACATTGGCAGTCCACTCGAATCGAAAAACCACATGGGGCCACTGGTTGATAAAGATGCTGTAAAGGCCTATCTGGAAGGCATAGAAACGTGCAAAAAGCAAGGTGGTCAATTCCTTTTGGAAGGTGGTGTTCTGGAAGTTAAAGAGCATGAAAAGGGCTGCTATGTTAGCCCGTCCATCGCATTGGTTGACGCCAACCTGCCGGTTATTCAAACCGAATTGTTTGCGCCACTGTTGTATATTATTCCGTATAAAGATCTGGATGAGGCCATTGCCATTCAGAATAATGTGCCTCAGGGACTGTCGTCAACCATAATGACTATGAACATGCGCGAAGCTGAATATTTTCTTTCACACAATGGAAGCGATTGCGGAATAGCCAATGTCAATATTGGGACTTCAGGTGCTGAAATAGGAGGTGCTTTTGGTGGTGAGAAGGAAACAGGTGGCGGACGGGAAAGTGGAAGCGACGCCTGGAAAAACTATATGCGCAGACAAACTGTTACCATCAATTATTCGGATGAGTTACCACTATCGCAAGGCATTAAATTTGAGATCTAGCCTCCATAAGTTGTATCAATATGCGTATTCGTAATAGTGTATATGACGGGTATAAACATCATATAGCAAAAACTAAACACAACATGTTTCGCAGAGGCGGAAGAGTTGCTGAGGCACAGAGTTTAAAAATAAGACTCTGCGCCTTTGCGTCTCTGTGTTAGTCTTTCGTTCTTTTAAGCATTTTATTGAATTACAAACAAATGCTTGTCAATGACGAGGCTTTTGATATGTGAAAAAACTTAGCCTTATTATCATTTTGCACATGATTTAGCATCAAATTAACAATACAAAATCCAACAACAATCGCTAAAATTGCCCTTATGTCTTGAATTGGACAGGAGTAATAATTATTGTATTTTCAAATCTTATATGCTACACTTACCTGGCGTGTTAAAAAAAGAATCAGTATCGATTAATGTTAAAGCAATACCATTCCTGATTGTTTTGATGTTAATGTGCACCAATGTTACGGGGCAAAAGCAATACTCTTTTTTGCAGGTGAATAAATCCGATGGATTAATCAATAACAAGATTGAGTGTATTTACAAGGACTCGCGTGGATTTATCTGGATTGGTACACTGGCTGGTTTAAGTCGTTATGATGGGCATTCGTTTAAAAACTTCATGCACGACTCGTCAGATTCAACAACCATTGATGATCATTATATTCAGGGTATTCAGGAAGATTTTAAAGGTAATTTGTGGTTAAACACCAGTTGGAAACCAATAGTCTATGATGTTAAAAAAGAACGGTTTTACAATAATGCCGGCGAATATCTGGGAGGAGAACTAACTGACTTCCCTGCATATAAGGTGTTTTGTGATAACAACAAGCAGATTTGGATTAAAGATTACAATCAACATTTCTTTCGATTATATGAACCATCTGAAAAGGAGCTTGTAGCAAAGTTTCCGAATGAGCCGGATAGGAGCGTGCAAATGATAGAGTTTAAGCATTATAATGCCGCTTATTATTACCTGTTTGAAAACGGACGAATTGAATGTTATGATGACTCAAATTATCGCCTCAATTATTCAAGTGATTTTCTGAGTGATAAAATGGGAAAAGATTATCTCAATTCCGATTTTTTTGTTGATAGTGATGGGGATTTCTGGTTTTACGGTAACCACAAGGGTATCTATTGCTATTCGGCTACCAATAAGAGCTGGAAGCAGTACACACGACAAGAAGGGGAGGTAAGGCTTTCAAGTAACTCGGTTCACAGTATTATACAGGACGAAAAGGGTTTATTGTGGATTGCCACAGATCACGGAGGTATCAATATCCTGAATAAGTACTCGGGTGAGATTGAAGTCCTCTATAATCAGCCTGATAATAGTAAGAGCATTGCGCAAAATGCAGTGCTTGATTTGTTTCTGGATAATAATGGAATCATCTGGATAGCCACCACTAAAAACGGAGTAAGTTATTACCACGAGAGTATTCACAAGTTTCCGCATTATAAACACATTGTATCAGATAATACAACTTTGCCGTTTAGTGATGTAAACTGTTTTGTTGAAGACAAGAAAGGCAATCTTTGGATAGGTAGCAACGGAGGCGGGCTGATTTATTTTGATCGTCAAAACAATAAGTACCGCACATACAGGCATCAGAATAACAATCCCAATTCATTAAGTGGTGATGTCATTGTCAGTTTATTTATCGATCATAATGAAGCTTTATGGGTTGGTACCTACACGGCAGGTCTGAATCAATTTGATGGTAAGAATTTTAAACATTTCAATACCAACTCAGGTAACGGACTTAGCAGTGATAATATCTGGACTATTACAGCTGATGATCACAATAAAATGTGGATTGGCACATTGGGGGGTGGTGTTTTAACATATGATGAGGAAACAAATTTGTTTTCAAAGTTGCCCAATAAAGGAAGCGTTGAATGGGACTATCCGGTCATTAACCATGTATATAAATTAAATGATGGAAATATGGTCATTGCATCTGCCAATGGCCTTATCTTCTATAATGTTAAAGAGGAGCGTTTTAAATATCATCCGATTAAAAACCTGACGGATCCCTTACCATTTGGAAGTGAATCAGTGTTTTCTATTTATGAAGATTCCAGGGGCTTGCTTTGGTTTGCCACCCGAGAAGGGGTAGTGGTTTTTAATCCGCAGGATAATTACCTGAAACGTTTCACAAAACAGGATGGTATTGCTGAAGATTATATCACCGGTATACAGGAAGATGAATTTCAGGCTATTTGGGTAAGTACACCATCTGGCCTAAGTCATATTTTCGTGAATCATCAGCCCAACGTAAAAGAATATGACTTTGAGGTTATTAATTACACGCATGAAGATGGCCTTCAAAGCAAAGGTTTTAATGCCAATGCCAGCTTTAAGACCAGCCGTGGAGAATTAATATTTGGAGGAGCAGATGGCTTTAATATGTTTAAAGCCAGAGATATGAAATTTAATCAAATACTTCCTAAAGTTGTGTTTACCGACTTCCAGGTATATAACCAAAGTATATCGCCCGATTCTAAAATACAGAATATTAAGGTGCTTGAAAACTCCATTGTTTCAACTAAGGAAGTGGTACTGAAATATGGAATGAATGTTTTTTCTGTTGATTTTGCGGCACTTGATTTTTTTATTCCAAGTAAAATTAAATACCAGTTTAAACTGGAGGGGTCGGACGATGACTGGCAGAACCTGGAACCGGGTCAACACCAGGTGACTTATGCCAACTTAAAATCGGGCGATTATGTGCTAAAGGTAAAAGCAGCCAATAGCGATGGTGTTTGGAATGATGATTATGCAGCTTTAAAAATTACCGTATTACCACCCTTTTATGCGACTCCACTTGCCTACCTGGTTTACGTTATTATCATCGTGTTGATGCTGATCTATTTCCGTTACTCGATGATTAGAAAAGAGCGTATTAAGTTTAATATTGAACAGGAACGATTATCAGCGAAGCGCAACCGTGAAATGGATGAGATGAAACTGAAATTTCTGACCAATGTAAGTCATGAATTTCGTACTCCTCTAACATTGATTCTAACGCCACTTCAACGCTTGCTGGATAAAAAAAATGAAAAGGACGATCGAAAATTACTGGAAATTATTGATCGTAACGCCAAGCAACTACTTGGTCTGGTGAATCAATTGCTCGATTTTAGAAAACTTGAATTGCATGGATTGCGATACAATCCTTCATATGCTGATATTGTAGCTTTTCTAAACAGGGTTGTCAAAAATTTTGACGATTCGTTTGCCAAAAAAGATATCGATTTTGGATTTGATTGTGAGTTTGGGCAACTGATGCTCAATTTTGATAGTGATAAACTGCAGAAGGTAATGATGAACCTCTTGTCAAATGCCTTAAAATTTACGCCGGAAAAAGGGAAAGTAACAGTTCAATTAACGAAAAGCATTGAAACCAATGAAGTGATAATACGGGTGAGCGATACCGGCATTGGTATTAAAGAGGAAGAACAGGATAAGATATTCGTCAGATTTTACCAGGGAGAAAAAAATAAGAAATTAGGCCTGTCGGGAAGCGGTATAGGGTTGAACCTGGCCCGTGAAATGGTGCAGTTGCATAACGGAACCCTCCGGGTGGAAAGCTCAGAAGGCCGTGGCTCAATTTTCACCGTAACTATTCCTGTTGATAGTCAAATTCATGAATCAGAAGAGGAACTGGTGAAAGATGGTGAGTCGGAATCGCTTGAGAATCCTGAAGAAGAAACGAACGAAAATACTCCATCAGTACTGTTGGTTGAGGACAATGAGGATTTCAGAACTTTTATGAAAGAAACATTGCAGGATAAGTTCACTGTTTATGAAGCGTGTGATGGTAAAGCCGGCCTGGATTTGGTGCATAAAACCCTGCCAGACTTGATTATTAGTGATATTATGATGCCGGTAATGGACGGTATGGAGCTTTGTAAAGAGTTAAGAAAGGATATTCGTACATCGCACATACCTATTGTGCTCTTAACAGCCCGAACGGCGGATGAAGATAAGATAAGAGGACTTGAAATTGGTGCCGACGATTACATTACCAAACCCTTTAATATGGAACTGTTATTTCTCCGCATTGGTAAGTTATTGGAGAAGCGAAATGAAATGCAAAAGCAGTTCCAAAAAAACATTGAGATAAACCCAAGTGAGATACAGATTACATCGATGGATGAAAAGTTAATTAATAAAGCCATTGTGGTGGTTGAGGATAATATTTCTGAAGCATCTTTTTCTGTTGAGGAATTGAGTAAGGAGCTTGGAATGAGCCGTGTTTATTTATACAAAAAGTTAGTGGCCATTACAGGAAAAGCACCATTGGAGTTTATACGTATCATCCGATTGAAGAGAGGCGCTCAGCTGCTGGAGAAAAGCCAGATGACCATTGCTGAAGTGGCATATGAAGTGGGCTTTAACAGCCCCCGATACTTTAGTAAATACTTTAAAGAGGAATACGGGATGCTTCCAACAGCCTATATTAAGTCTAAAAACGACGCCCGATAAGCGCTGTTATGAATCTCCTTAGTACCTCCAAGGTTCTTGTTTGTACCTCTAAGGTTCTCGTTAGTACCTCTAAGGGATCTCGTTAGTACCTCCAGGGTACTCATTAGTACCTCTAAGGGTACTCATTAGTAGCTCTAAGGTTCTCGTTAGTACCTCTAAGGGTTCT
>JAKSBD010000535.1 GCA_022361295.1 Bacteroidales bacterium | reverse complement strand
TTCAGCAATGATAGTTACTATGGTGATTTATCGGCTATATTAATTGAGAATTTGCCTTTCTGGACCCATTTTGCCCGCACACCTGAGCAGTCGATTGCTTTAATGGATGAATGGGAGGCTAAGCTGGAAAAGATTACCGAAACAACCATCAAAGATAATGTGACTTCGCTGGCAGGCGTGCCAAGTTGGTTTTTGGTGCTGATTAAACATATTCTGAAGCAAACAGGAAAGAGCAATTTATTGGAGATTTGGCCTAACCTGGAACTGTTTATGCATGGAGGTATCAACTTTACGCCTTATCGTAAGCAATACAAAGAGCTGATTCCGACCGATAAGATGAATTACCAGGAAACATACAATGCCTCTGAAGGGTTCTTTGGCATTCAGGATGACCTGAGTGATCCGGGGCTTTTGCTGATGCTTGATTATGGTATTTTTTATGAGTTTGTTCCTTTGAATGAAATAACACATCCGCACCCTAATGCTAAAACCATTGAAGATGTTGAGATGGGAGTAGACTATGCCATGGTGATTTCTACCAATAGTGGTTTGTGGCGTTATATGATTGGCGATACGGTTCGATTTACATCATTACGACCTCATAAAATTATTATAACCGGACGTACTAAGCATTACATCAATGCCTTTGGCGAAGAGCTGATGATTGAAAACGCTGAAAGAGCCCTGGAAAAGGCTTGTTCAAGCACCAATGCGGTAATAAAAGAGTACACAGCAGCGCCTGTTTTTATGGATGAAGAAACAAAGGGAGCGCATCAGTGGTTGATTGAGTTTGATGTTATGCCGGGCTCGGTTGAGAACTTCACTGAAGTATTGGATAAAACACTTCAGGAGGTAAACAGTGATTACGAAGCAAAACGATATAAGAATATTACCCTTGACGGACCGGATGTAGTGGTGGCTCGTCCCCAGCTATTTATGGATTGGCTGAAAAGTAAGAATAAGCTGGGCGGACAGAATAAAATTCCTCGTCTGGCAAATAATCGTGAGTATATCGATGAATTATTGAAGTTGAATCACTAGAAATGACATATTATGCATATCGCCGTAGCAGGAAATATTGGTTCAGGAAAAACATCTTTAACAGAGTTATTAGCGCATCATTTTGGATGGGAAGCGCATTTTGAAGACGTAGAAGATAACCCGTATCTGGCAGACTTTTATGAAGACATGCCGCGGTGGTCATTCAACTTGCAAATATACTTTTTGAAAAGCCGTTTTTCATCCGTTCAGGAAATCAGAAATTCTGGTAATACAGTTATTCAGGACAGAACCATATACGAGGATGCCTATATTTTTGCACCCAACCTCTTTGATATGGGACTGATGAGCCGACGTGATTATGAAAATTACGAGTCATTGTTTGAGGTGATGAGTAATATGGTTCAACCGCCCGATTTACTGATTTACCTGCGCGCTTCTATACCAACATTGGTTGACCAGATACAAATGCGTGGGCGTAATTATGAGAATAATATCCGCTTAGAATATTTAAAACGGCTTAATGAGCGATATGAAGCCTGGATTGACAAATACACCAAAGGCAAATTGCTGATAATTGATGCTAATAAGATTGATTTTATCAAAAATAAGTCTGACCTGAGTATGATTATCGATAAGGTAAATGCTGAGCTACACGGCTTATTCTAATACTTTATTCTTGTTTACAGGCCAAACAGCAAACCAATATTCAGGCTTATTTGATTCTGGCTTTTATGGGAGTTTTGTGTGGCATTACCATAGCCCGGAATATAGATGACAGTTGGTTCCATATGCTGTATTAAATCCAACTGTACATGGCAATCGAGCAATATTTTTTCCGATAGCTCCAACAAAAAACCAAGCTGTGGAGCAACACCCGGCTTCCATTCTTTAGTAGTATAGGCTGTTGATGGATTTGAAATATTGTCAGAATTAAAATCCATGGTATTGATCAGGTAATAGGCTCCGAAAGAAATGCCGGCATAGGGGCGAAACTCATCTGTGCTAAAATAATAACTCCCGTTAAGCAAAAGACGCAATGTCTGGTAAGAAACATCAATGCCACCCTGGTTACCAACATCCCAAATATTACTGCCATCCTGGTACTGATAGCTTAAATCAGCCCCCAGCGATAAAGCTTCATTGTAAAACCATTTACCGAGGACGCCAGCCTGGAATCCATTATCTGATAAATCTTTAAATCCATACCTTTCGCCACCGGGACCAATGTTGGTAGGAAATGAATAGCCCAGCTTACCGCCTAGAAAATAGTCCTGAGCATTAGAAATAACAGGCAGGGTACAAAAAAGAAACAGAAAGGTTAAGAATCTCATTACAACTTTTATTTATGCATTTATCTGACAACTTAGTTATCGCCTTGAAATTATGAAGATTAAACTTAATACGAAAGATTGCCTATAAATCAAATACTTTATCTTTAATCTTACGTCTTAATACTTCGTAACAGAAATGAATCCAACCAAAATTGATCGTGTTGTCAAGTGTGAAAATAGAAAATGTTTGTTAGTTTTGGTATGTCTCATTTAAGAATGTAACCGTAACCCCGGACTCCCGGTGTTGGACTCCGGTTTTAAATCTATTACTTTATGTCGTTTATTGGAAATATTATCTGGCTGCTCCTCGGTGGTTTAATTACTGCTATCGAATACTTTATATCCAGTCTGTTGTTAATGCTTACAATAGTAGGTATTCCCTTTGGATTGCAGACCATGAAACTTGGTGTACTGGCATTATGGCCATTTGGCAGCAAGGTGGTTGACAGGCCACAGGCCAGCGGATGCTTGAATACCTTAATGAATGTTATCTGGATCTTTATAGGTGGTATCTGGATTTGTCTCTCACACCTTGTTTTTGGAATCTTACTGGCTATTACTATTATTGGTATTCCGTTTGCCCGTCAGCATTTTAAACTGGCACATATTGCTTTAGTACCGTTTGGGAAGGAGATACGATAGGCAGGTGAGTTTTTCTTATAGCAAAAAACTAATCGATATAAAAAAAGAGCAGTTCAACCGAACTGCTCTTTTAATATTCTGCAAGATGTTAATCAATCTTGATACTTATATCTTGATACTTTGTATTGTTTACTCAATCACTTTCAACTCTTTACCAATCTTGATAAATGCAGCAATTGCTTTATCAAGGTGATGTTGCTCATGAGCTGCAGAAAGCTGGATGCGGATACGTGCTTGTCCTTTTGGTACTACCGGATAGTAGAATCCGATAACATAAATACCTTCATCTAGCAAGCGGGCAGCAAACTCTTGAGATAATTTTGCATCATATAACATCAAAGCTACAATTGCCGATTCAGTAGGTTTGATATCGAAACCGGCTTCAACAATTTTAGTCTTGAAATATTCAGCGTTAGAAATTACTTTATCGCGCAGTTCAGTTGACTCAGTCAGCATATCAAAAATCTCTAAAGCAGCACCAATAATTGAAGGCGCTAAAGAGTTAGAGAATAAATATGGACGTGAGCGCTGGCGCAACATATCAATAATTTCTTTTTTACCTGTTGTATATCCACCCAAAGCACCACCTAATGCTTTACCAAGGGTACCTGTAATAATATCAACACGGTCCATGCAGTTGTGGTATTCGTGTGTACCACGACCGGTTTTACCAATAAAACCAGACGAGTGGCTATCGTCCACCATTACCAATGCGTCATACTTATCAGCTAAATCGCAAATCTCATTTAATTTAGCGATGTCACCGTCCATTGAGAATACACCATCAGTCACAATAATACGGAAGCGCTGCTCCTGTGCTGCTTTTAACTGCTCTTCCAGGTCAGCCATGTCGGCATGCTTATAGCGATAACGGGCGGCTTTACACAAGCGCACACCATCAATAATTGATGCGTGGTTTAGTTCATCAGATATAATCGCATCTTCAGCTGTGAATAAAGGCTCAAAAACACCACCGTTGGCATCAAAACATGCTGCATAAAGAATAGTATCTTCCATTCCGAAAAATGAAGCAATCTTTTCTTCCAGCTGCTTATGGATATCTTGTGTTCCGCAAATAAAGCGAACTGATGACATACCATAGCCGTGTGTATCCAAAGCTTTTTGTGAAGCTTTGACAACACGAGGGTGCGATGACAGGCCAAGGTAGTTATTGGCGCAAAAGTTTAATACAGGCTCTCCACCCTGAACATTGATTTCAGCGCCCTGGGGCGTTGTAATGATGCGCTCTTTCTTATAAAGACCAGATTCTTTAATAGTCTCAATTTCCTGAGCAAGAAAATCCTGAAATTTACCGTACATGACTATAATTTTACAGTGTGATTAATCGATTTTAACTTCAAAAGTACAGGCATTAATATTAAAGAACAATGACTAATAACACTTTTTTAGCTTTCGAATTAATTTAATTCTTCTTTTATAAGCTTTTGAATGTTAGTCCACTTGCTTTCGTTCATTTTCGGTCCAACTACTTCAATCACATTTCCGGATAAGATAGAACCTATTTTACCGCATTTCTCCAACGATAAATTCTGGATTAAGCCAAATAAGAAACCAGCTGCGTAAAGGTCGCCGGCACCAGTTGTGTCTATGCTTTCAGCAGGGATAATACCAACCTTTACCACTTCATTGGCACGTTTGATCATTGAGCCTTCTTTACCCAATTTAAGAATAGCCACTTCGTTCCTTCGGCAAGCTGGTGCAATGCTTCTTCTCCTTCTTTGCCGGTGTATGCCTTTGCTTCCTCTTCGTTGGCAAAAACAATGTCAACGTAATTGTGTACCAGATTTGTCAGAAACTCAAGATTATCTTCCACAACATTGAAGCTTGCCAAATCAATACTCGTTGTTAAGCCATTGGCCTTAGCCATTTTGTAAGCTTTTTCGATTAATGCTTTGTTTTGCACCAGGTACCCTTCAACATGGAAGTACTTGTAGTTGGCAAACAATTCATCAATTATATCATCTTGCGATAATTCAACTGCGGCACCCAGAAAAGTAGCAAACGTTCTTTCTGAGTCAGGACTGATTAAGGCATTAGCATGTCCGCTTTGTGTTTCTGATTCCAGCAGGTGAGGGGTGATGTTGTGTTCGGTCATATCTTTCTTGAAAACCTGACCCAACTCATCTTTACCAATTTTACCAATAAAACCGGTTTTAACACCAAGACTGGCCAGGCCATGAATGGTATTGGCAG
Organism: Bacteroidales bacterium; assembly: GCA_022361295.1. GTDB lineage: Bacteria > Bacteroidota > Bacteroidia > Bacteroidales > Marinilabiliaceae > Carboxylicivirga. The sequence goes on along the minus strand of JAKSBD010000535.1, from coordinate 368 downwards.
CAGAACCACCACTGGCTAAATCCTTTTTTATATGAGACGTTGCTTCCTGCACTTTTCGGGCAGCAGTTTCGTCAACAAGCTGCATACTACCCTTCGGTAAATCCAATTTTTCCAGTAATTGATCGTTTTCAAGTATCGCTAAGATATCAACAAGGGCATTTCCTAATCCTAATACACTGCTCATTCTTAATTGTTTAATATTTTGATGTGAATTTATTCGAAAAATATTTGTCAAAGATATTGGATATTTTGAAGATTCCTTATAGTTTTGCAACGCATTTGAAAAAAACGCCTCCTAAACGAAGGAGAACAATACATGTTGAAATGCAAAATTCCCTAGTAGCTCAGTTGGTTAGAGCGGCGGACTG
>JAKSBD010000499.1 GCA_022361295.1 Bacteroidales bacterium | reverse complement strand
CCTGTTACCTATTATAACCTGTTACCGATAACCATCTGTTACCTATTATTACATATTATGTATTATTACCTATTGCCTATTACCACCAAATGAATGACTGAAGGGGTTTGATTAATTATGATGATAATAAAGTGTTTGTTAAAAGGAGCTTATAGCAGAGCTGTTCTTTGGGTTACGCCTTGACAGCTCTGCTGATGGATTTATATTAAGTTTGGTTGTGTAATCTCGTTAATCACAAGGATTGGGAGGGATATTGTTTAAATCGGGGCTATAGTAGCGCGCAATAAAATAATATGGTTCGGCAGCATTCACAGGCATCCAGTAGGTACCATCTTTGGGGTCTTCAGTGCTAAATGTAATGGTTATATTGCCATCCTCATCGGGCTTTGTATTATAAGCGTTGTACACATCAATTTTACCGGCTAAGGTATTTCGTGTGATAGCGCTATAACGTGTAATGGACCAGAATTCCTTAACACCTGCCGGTTTATAGGCGAAAGTGAATACTTCTGTTTTATCACCGTTTAAGGGATCTCCATCGCAATTAATAAACTGCGGAATATAGATGGCGTGCTCGGCCGGCAATCCCAGGTGACCAATAATAGCAGCTGCTCTTATTTCCGGATTATTGCTGTTAGGCTCCTGACTGTCGATAGGACCAAAGGCACCGCGGTTATCGCTTATGGCGTAAACCCTTTTTCCCACATAGTCAAACACCTTGTTATAATCATCAATATTAAAGTCGATAACAGAAGCTAATAAACCTTCGTTTTGAGGATAGATATCGTGGGTTTCTATAACATGTTTGACGTAGTCACTTTCCGGCACCATAAAGTCTTTACTCACCCCGTTAAGGGTTATTTTTTCCTGAACTGCAAGGGTATTGGCTTTATCTTCAGGTGTCTTGACTTGAATGCGGATAAATAAATGCGGATAATCACCAGGACTTTCAATCACCTTAGATTCCGCAGAAACCGACATGTCTTTGCCTTTACGAACAAAAGTGTATTGTCCTACAGGGCGTATTTCATCAAAGATGGTATAATGCTCCTGATCTGTTACGTGAATAGACCAGTAGCGGTCGTCAATACCAGTCGGGAACTCAACTGTAACAGGTCCTTCGCTTAAATCAATAACAGCTTTGGAATACAGATGATCTAAGGCCGGTGTAACAACAGGATCAGTTCCTTCTGTAGGCAGATCTTTCGTATGAAGTAATTTATTGGTTCCACCTGCTTCTTTAGCTGTTTCAACCATATAGCGTGTGTGGTGGTAAGCCTTGTAAGCGTGTAACTCAGCATCAGAAGGGCGTTCAGGACTAGCAACTTCTTTTGCCGTTTCAACTGTTTTTGCAGTTTCTTTTTTAGTTTTTGTGCCACATGAAGAAATGGTTATTGCAGCGAGAGTGATTACAAGCAGATTGTTAAGTGTTTTCATGTTCAGTGATATTTAATAAATTAGATTGGTACAAAGGTGGAGGAAGTGGCTTCGGAATAGTAGCCTTTATGGCTCAGTTAATAATCGCCATAGCTCTTTGTTGTATAGTTCTGCTTTTTTCAATTTCTACGTGTTGTGAATATCCACATTTAAGAACTTGTGAACCTGGCTTTGATGGAGATGCAGGGCCCCGCGACCCGGCAAAAGTAAAAGCTATGCCCGGGGCGTGGTTGCCCAAGCCAATTTCGGTATAGTCAACATTTAGAGTATAGTTATCGGAATATCTGTCGCCGGAGTACCCACCTGTCAGTCCAGGGTAGTTGAATCGTAGTCCTCCTCCGAATGCCCATTTAGGGAGTTTGACCTGAGCAGCTGATTGTATGGTGATGTATACCAAACAGCATGGTGCAATTCTTTTCATGAATGGTTATAATGGTTAATGATCTTCAATATAGCTATTTATAATCATTTAATCATTCTAAATACTGAAATTAACTCACTGCCGTTAGTGACAATAAGCAAAAAAGGTCCGCAAGGATGATTACCTACAGACCTTTTTCTATTCTGTAAATCTTAAAGCTTTGAAGCTTACTTTAATTGCATCACTACCCTAAAGCCAATACGCGTATCGGGAAGCTGGTGTAACAGGTAATAGCCTATTCCTGTTTATAAGCACTAACAATAAGCTGACAACCATTAATTTCTTTCATGCCGGCCTTTTCATCTTTTTCAACCAGTGTAACACGACCTGCATTAACACCTACACGGGCATCCTGACGAAGAAAGTAATGTTCACCTGCTTTTACATTCAGCTCAACAACACGTGAACTTTCTGCTGTTGAACTCATAAATGAATAAGTACCCGGATTAAGTTCCCATCTGAAGAAAGTACCCGGTCCTGTACCACCGGCTTCAATGCCATTAATCTTTACCTGGATCTGACCGGCTGCACCAACTACTCGTCCTGTTCGATAAAGGTAGACTACAGCTTTGTCAGGGTGTTTTTCAAAACGCTTAGCTTCTTCACTTCTTTCAACCGGTGCTTTACTGGTAGATGCGCAACCAATTAATAGAGGTAGGACTAATAATGCAAATGCTAATTTTCTCATGACTCATCGTTTTAATGTTTGGTACAAAAGTGTTCTGAATT
>JAKSBD010000604.1 GCA_022361295.1 Bacteroidales bacterium | reverse complement strand
TTAAAAACCGATCAGGTAGTTGCTATTCCTGTAGCAAGTAGTATATCAGGCTTTTTTGGACAGTTTACAACTCCTGACTTTAGTCGGATATTTGATCCTTCGTTATGGTTAATTGCTGCGACCATTGCCATTGTCGCCAGCTTGGAGACTTTACTTTGTTTAGAAGCAACTGACAAATTAGATCCTCAAAAACGCGTTACACCTACTAATCGGGAATTAAAAGCTCAGGGAATTGGAAATGTTATTTCGGGACTGATTGGTGGCTTGCCAATTACACAGGTAATTGTTCGAAGCTCCACTAATATTCAGTCTGGGGGTAAAACTAAGATGGCTGCCATTTTACATGGTGTTATAATGCTCTTAACTGCACTGGCTATTCCAAAACTCTTAAATTTAATTCCATTGGCAAGTTTAGCTGCAATCTTATTTGTGGTAGGATATAAACTGGCAAAGCCCGTTCTGTTTAAGCAAATGTATGGGTTGGGTAAAGAACATTTTATTCCATTTATGGTAACAATTCTTGGTATTGTATTTACTGATCTGTTAATAGGTATTATAATGGGATTGGTTGTTGCTGTTATGTATATCTTGTATAATAACTATAAAAAGCCATTCTTATTTGAAGAAGGTAAGCATTTAAAAGATCGTGTTTTACATTTGGAGTTAGCCGAGGATGTTACTTTCATAAATAAGGCAAGTATTTTAAATACCTTAGGACAAGTACCGGATGGATCTAAAATAATTATTGATGCAAGTCGTTCAATCAATATTTGCCACGATGTGATTGAAATAATTGAAGAATTTAAAACAAGTGCCAAATATCGTGATATTGAAGTTGAGATAAAAAGCAGGGAGAAACGAGGTGTTCAAAATCAACGCAGAGTAGTCGAATTTGCCTTAAATGAGGCATAGGCATTGTATTTATAAATTAAGTGAAACCAGAAAAATCAATAATATGAGTACAATAACACAAACAGCACAATCGCAGGCTTCCATAACTCCAACTCAGGCCATTGAATTGTTAAAAGACGGTAACCAACGTTTTGTTGAGAAAAAGCAATTAAACCGCGATTTACTTGTTCAGGTCGAAGAAACAGCAGGCGGGCAGTATCCTTTTGCTGCAGTTGTCAGTTGTATTGATTCGCGTATCCCTACTGAAGTGGTCTTTGACCAGGGAATTGGTGATATCTTCAACGCCCGTGTTGCAGGAAATATAGTGAATGAGGATATTTTAGGCAGCCTTGAATTTGCTTGTAAATTAGCAGGAGCAAAAGCCATTGTAGTAATGGGGCATACTGCATGTGGAGCTGTAAAAGGAGCATGTGATGATGCTAAGTTGGGTAATCTTACTCAAATGCTTGGAAAGATAAAGCCAGCAGTTGAGCAAACAAAAACCGGCGAAGGAGAAGCGCGTAATTCAGGCAATATCCAGTTTGTTAATAATGTAGCCAGCAAAAATGTTGAGCTTACTATCGAAAATATAAAATCACAAAGTACAGTTTTAAAGGAAATGACTGACAATGGAGAAATTACTATTGTTGGTGCAATGTACGATGTGAAAACAGGCTTAATTACCTTTTAGTTAGTTATGTTCCCCGGGTTGAATGTTTCTGTTTCCTGAGTTAGATATACATTCAACCCTTTAATTTTACCTGAGTGATGGTGATTTGACTTCAAAAGTGATTTCAAATCACCATTTTTATTTCTATTTGATATTTATGATTACGATATGGTTGTGTTTTGAAATAAATCCTGATGTAATAGTTACAATATTCATTGGGTCTGCAAAAAAATATAATCTGATGTTTGGTTTTTAAAAATATTATTCCAAATATTTGTGCCATACAATTGCAAAAGCAAGACATGAATTTGATTTTAACACATAAAGGCTGGTGGCATTATACTTTTCTTTCAACCGAGAGTTAAGGGCAACCGTCGTATATGTAAAAAATATGAACAAAAGGCTTACCGAGACTCTCGGTAAGCCTTTTTTTATTACGTAAATTTAACCATACCATGGATACGATAGACATAAAAACCATTGCAACACCAATACCGGCCAATGTAGCCGATGTTACAACGCCTGTAAGTTTGTACTTGAAACTGAGGGATGCCTACCCCAATACAATCCTTTTGGAGAGTAGTGATTATCATGGTAGTAGTAATTCTTTGTCATTCATATGCTTTAATCCGCTTTATGAATTTGTGGCTGATAAAGGAAGGGTAAAACAAGGTGAAGCACACAAGGAGTTGAAACCGGTTGAAGTGACTAAAGACAACAATGTTCCTCAACTTCTCGACTCATTTATTAAACGCTTTAAGGTTCAAAATGGCAATTGTCCCATTAAAGTTAACGGCTTATTTGGATACACAACCTTTGACGCTGTTCAGTATTTCGATACACTTGATTTTAGTGCAGAAAAGAAAGAAGAGCATTACATACCCGAAATGAGATACACCTTCTACAAGTACATTGTAGCTTTTAATCATTTTACAAATCAACTGTACCTGATAGAAAATCTGGAAGATGGCGAACCATCAACAGCATCTTCAATAATCGAAGAGTTTTACAATCGAACAATTCCAAGTTTTCAGTTTAATCCATCAAATAATGAAGTCTCAAACATGACAGATGAGGACTATATGAAGATGGTGACCAAAGGAAAAGAGCATTGCTTCAGGGGAGATGTATTTCAAATTGTATTATCGCGTCAGTTCAGGCAGCAGTTTGCCGGTGATGAATTTAATGTTTATCGTGCGTTGAGAAATATCAACCCTTCACCGTACTTGTTTTATTTTGATTATGGTGCTTATAAAATATTTGGTTCATCACCTGAGGCACAACTAATTATTGATAATAATGTGGCCACCATTAATCCAATTGCAGGCACATTTAAACGTACAGGTGATGACACTAAAGATCAGGAGTTAGCAATTCAGTTAAGTCAGGACGAGAAAGAGAATGCGGAACATGTGATGCTGGTTGATTTAGCACGAAACGATTTAAGCCGTAATTGTGAAAATGTTACGGTTAATACCTATAAAGAAGTCCAGTATTATTCGCATGTATTGCATTTAGTATCCGATGTCAGTGGTGAACTTCAGGAAGGTTCAATAGCCGCACGTGTTATGGCTGACACATTTCCGGCAGGTACATTATCCGGAGCTCCGAAATATAAGGCAATTCAATTGATTGATTCAATTGAAAACCAAAATCGTGGTTATTATGGCGGTTGTATTGGTAATATTGGATTAGACGGTAGCTTTAATCAGGCCATTATGATTCGATCTTTCTTAAGCAAAAACAATACGCTTTTTTACCAGGCAGGAGCCGGCGTTGTCAGCGAATCGAAAGAAGAAAACGAATTGCAAGAAGTAAATAATAAGTTGGGAGCTCTTAAAAAAGCCATCCAACTGGCTGAGAAATTTTAAAATTAGATAACAGTGCCAGAGGCCAGTTTTTAGCCACTGGATCAATATATAAATAAACGTTCTGGCAAATAGCTATAAAAATGAAAATACTAGTCTTAGATAATTACGATTCGTTCACTTATAACCTGGTTCATTATGTTGAAGAAATTGTTGACCAAAAAGTGGATGTGTATAGAAACGATGAAATAAGTGTTGCGGATGTTGATAACTATGATAAGATATTGTTATCTCCAGGCCCTGGTATACCCGATGAGGCTGGCATATTAAAGGAAGTCATTAAGACCTATGCACCAACAAAAAGTATACTAGGAGTATGTCTGGGATGTCAGGCTATTGCAGAGGTTTTTGGAGGGAGTATTCGTAACCTGAATAAAGTCTACCATGGAATTGCAACCCCTGTTAAAGTCATTAACCCTGATGAATACTTATTTAATGGTTTACCAGATACTTTTAAGGCTGGCCGTTATCATAGCTGGGTAGTGAATGAAGAAGATCTGCCTGCAGATTTGTTAATAACATCAAAAGAGAGTGAAGAACAAATAATGGGTTTGATGCATAAAGATTATGATTTGCACGGTGTACAGTTTCATCCTGAATCTGTGCTGACAGAATATGGTAAAGAGATGATTCGCAATTGGCTCGAAAGGTAGTTTCTCAATAAATGTAGTAATAAATCAAATCCTGAAACTAGTTATTAACCAAGCTGCATATAGCCATCTGCTATTACCCGGCAGCCAGAAACTTTAAGAGATGAACATCAAACAAACCATAAAACAATTACTCAACCATAAGACCTTAACCAGAGACGAAGCTCGTCAGATATTGGTTAATATTGCTAAAGAAACTTATAATAAATCTGAAGTAGTGGCGTTTCTGACTGTATTTATGATGCGGCCGGTAACTGTTGAAGAACTTACAGGGTTTAGGGATGCATTATTGGATTTGTGTTTACGCATCGACTTGTCTGATTTCAAAACCATTGATTTGTGTGGAACGGGTGGCGATGGACAAAATACCTTTAATGTCTCAACACTTACTTCATTGGTGGTAGCGGGTGCAGGAGCTAAAGTTTCTAAGCACGGAAACTACGGTGTTTCGTCTTCATGTGGTTCATCTAATGTAATGGAATATCTTGGCTATCGCTTTACCAATGATGAAGATACATTGAAAAAGCAGTTGGATAAAGCCAACATTTGCTTTTTGCATGCTCCCTTGTTTCACCCGGCTATGAAAGCAGTAGCTCCTATACGTAAAGAACTGGGATTAAAAACCTTTTTTAATATGCTTGGGCCAATGGTTAATCCATCATTCCCAGAACATCAATTGGTTGGAGTTTTTAGCCTGGAATTGGCACGGGTTTATCAGTACATCTATCAGCAAACATCTAAACAATATGTAATTGTTC
>JAKSBD010000602.1 GCA_022361295.1 Bacteroidales bacterium | reverse complement strand
GCATATTGCAGTCCAAAACTACCTCCATGGGTATTACGGGTTTCACCACCAGAAATCAACAATTCTGAGTTGGACCATTCACCATAACGATAATCGGCTGCAGCAGTCCATCCTTTACCAGTTTGTAAAGCCAGTCCGGCCTGGTAGCTCAAGGGAATGAATATATTATTGGCATCCTCCTCTGTTGAGCTTAAATCGGAGGTTACATCATTGTATATTCTGTGCTTATAATAAGTGTCCAGCTCGGTTGAAAAATTGGCAGAACCTGCAATTGAAAGAACTGACATGCCAATGGGCTGATGGTATTGAAAAGCATACTCTAATAAGAAACTTGAAACGTGGTAGTTGCGCTCGTTGTAAATGGTTTCGCCAATTAAACTGGGGTAATAGGAAACCTCTATCATATCTGTTGAGCCCCAAAGGTAAGAGGCGCTTATTCCCACAGACAATCCTTTTGTCAATTGAAAGCCATTGTGCCACGATAGTTGTGAGATACCCCCTTCACCATAATAGTTAACAGGGTATTTGTCCATCGTTCCAAGAATATATTTTTCACTGTTTACATTGTAACCGATGTTGGAATAAGGAGAGAGGCTAAAACCCATGCCCCAGTTTTTGGCAGCCCTGAAACCAAAGGAAATAGATTCAAGGTTTGCATCGGTGTTTTTTTGTTGGTCACTACGGGTTTGATATTCAGAGAAAGATAAACTTCCCTGAAGGTTAAATATGAACCGTACACTGTCAATGGCACTATACGATGCTGGGTTCAGGTTGTTCAGGTACCCGTCTGAAGGAAGAGCCAGGCCTGCATAACCCATACCGGCTGATGTGGCGTCGGCTTTAGATTGTCGTAAGCCGATTCCATAGGCAGAATAGAGTGATGAGGTGTTATTTTGCGCGACTATAATTGGCGTTACTATTGTAAGCGCAACAATTAGTAGGATCTTATTCACTGTCATAGTAGTAATAGTATAATAGAAGCTTAGAATTATTTTTCGTAATGGAATGACCATTGGCTGCCATCCAGATTAATGAACTACCCATATTAATGTCAGGAAGGGTGATAAACAGGCCCTGGTCTGTATCAACGACTGCTTCCTGCATGCGGGTGTTGATATAGTTGGTCAGATCAAAGGAATAGTATGTATCCTCATGGTACATACGATCAATGGTGAGGGAGCTGGTTAAGGGATTGTTGTTAGAGTCTGTTAAATAGCCCCATATCTCATTGGCTCGATAAATATCACCAATGTACAGGTTAGATGGCAGTTCATCAGATCGCATGATCTGCATATTGGGATGGATGCGCAGTTCAGCCTTCACAATATGTCCTTTGGTTTCTAATTCCAGTAAATTATTCAGAGATGGGAAATCGACCCTGAATTTATATCCCAGACCCGATTGTAACAGAACCAATCCGTTTGTTTCCTGCTCTTTTAAACGCCCTTTTTTATCCTCTAACTGATTAAATAATATGTCTTTATTATGAGTGTAAATTTCGTTGAATTGTGTGGTGTTGCTCAAACCAAATGTCTGTTCCTTTCCTCTTTTCTCCAATTCAACTGTATGGGAGTATAAGCGCAGATATGTTGTTGAATCACCCACTTCAAAAGCCAGGGCTGTTCTTGTGGAGTTTGTATCGCAATTAATAACAAAGCCCTTATATTCTTCCTTAAACAAGGTGTTTTTATCCGTATGGTTTTTGTAAGTATTTAAAAAATCGATGATGCTGAGTGCATAGCTGTCATCCAAACGCATTGTTACTTCTTCCTTTTCCTGCGGGTAAGGTCTGAATGATTCGGTACTGATGGCTGTCTCCTTAAAATCGAAAGAATTGGAGTTATTTAAATAACCTTCATCATTCAACTCTATTGTTTCGGTCAGTTCGTGGACTTTAAACATGGCATCAATTGCAGTATCACCAATCGAATAGCCATTGGGTTTTAAAACGAGAACCAAACTGTCAAATACCTCTTTTTCAGTATCCCAGGTAAAGTTTCCCGGTGGATTTAATGAAAAATAAGTTTGGGCAATTTGTCCTCCCAATACCGGATGCTGGTTGTAACCAACCAGGGCGTTATTGGTAGATGTTGTTTTAACGGTATCGACAATGGTTGATAACTGGATAGTGACCGTGTCGATCAATGCAGTGTAAGTGGAAGTGTACACAAAATTATCGTCCATGTCTAATTCACCTTCCTGACAAGATGTAAGCCATATGCTAATTAGAAATACTGGCAGTAATTGCCATTTTCTGTTCTTTTTGTTGACCATATGTTTGATTGAATTACATGTGATTTTTGCACAAATAAAGGTTTCGCGAAACTGGTATTTAAATCTTATCAATAAAAGCAGGCTGAGATTATGCAAATGGCACCGGCCTTTCAATCAATGGCTGTTTTTTGTTCGTTGAAGGGAGCAATGCCGTTCGTTGAAGAATAGTTGCATCATGAAGATAAAAAGGGCGGGTTAATCGAATTGATTTAATAGTGGTTGGGAGTAAGCATAGATTTGAGCGAATTTTAAAAATAACTAACAATGAATTATACAAAGCAATCAGTTTTTTGGCTTTTGCTGTCACTACTAGTATTAAGCGCTTGTTCTTCCAGTGACGATGATGAAGATTTAATGGGTAACTGGGTTGAACTGGGCGCATTTGAAGGCGTTCCCCGATGCGATGCAGTTGCATTTGTGATAGATAACTATGCATATGTAGGAACCGGTTACGATGGCGTGGAAGACGAAAGGTTAACCGACTTCTGGCGTTATGATGCTGAGAAGGATTTCTGGACGCAGGTAGCCGATTTTGATGGTGGAGCACGTAATGGGGCTGTAGGTTTTGGCGCAGCTGGTAAAGGTTATGTAGCGACAGGGTATAATGGTAAAGATCGACTAAAAGATACCTGGGAATACGATGCAGCAAGTAATAGCTGGACACAGAAAAGTGATTTTGGTGGAACGGCAAGGTATGATGCGACTTCTTTTGTACTTAATAATAAGGGATATGTCGGAACAGGATATGATGGTAACTTATTAAAAGATTTCTGGCAGTATGATCCGGCAACCGATAGCTGGGAGCAAAAAGTAAGTATTGGTGGTAACAAACGTCGCCATGCAACGGCTTTCGTAATTGATGAGAAAGCTTATGTATTAACAGGTATGGATAATGGTAAGTACCTGGATGATATGTGGGAGTACGATGCAACAAACGATGTTTGGACGGCCAAACGTGATATTGGCAAAGATGCCAACGAAGATGAAAGTTACGATGATGAGTATGAAATAGTGGGTATTAAGGGTGTTTCTTTTGCCATAAACGGTCTGGGGTATATTACCACAGGTGGTCCGGGCGCACCGGGCTCTTTAACCTGGGAATATAATCCGGATATTGATGAGTGGGAGCAAAGAAGTAATTTCGAGGGGTCTCCAAGATACGATGCCGTTTCATTTACTATTAATAACAGGGCTTTTGTGGCCACAGGTAATAGTTCTGGTTATTACTTTGACGATGTATGGACTTTTAATCCTAATGAAGAGCAGGATGATGATGACTAAACGATCAGTCGCATCTTTCTTAAGGTGGGGCAGTGTTGTCCTGGTAATGGTCTGTTGTCTGGTTTACTTTCTTGAAAAACAAGGCTCTGAATATTCTTACAGGGTCTATGAGCTTGAGAAAGGATTCGGTTATCAGATTCTCAATAATGATAAACTTTTGATACAACAGGATTTTATCCCTACCATAAATGGATACAAGGCTTTTGGCACCAAAGAGCAGGCCAGGAAAGCTGCGATAATGATGATTGACAAGTTACAGGCAAAGCAAAGGCCAACATTAACAGAACAGGAAATAAAACAATTGATGAGGTAAAAAATAATCCCGATGAGGTATTGGACCGTCCTCTGATGCCTGTGCCGGATTAAAGCCGGAAAGCGCAATGAAAACTATACAACGCTAATTGCCGGTTATATTACAGGTTAATAGGGTGACGTTTCTTTTTGAAACTGTCACCCTTTTTTAAGGTGTTATTCAAGTCTTTCTATCAATTATATAATAGCTTGATAAATTGGTTTTCTGTCTTTAATTGGTTAAGTATGTTATAGTAATGACTCAATGAATGGCATACATATTTCAGGTCATTTAAATCCAGTGTCAATCCGCGCTACCTGTGGGATGTAAAATTACACTGGTGGAATTCACTATTAATTAAAATCTTTTCGCATCTTTACGTGCAATTAGATAAAAGGTGAATCAAACGAACAAAATAGAAGCATATTATTTAAAGCTCATCGGGGTAACACTTCTGATGACGGCTGCCAGTGTTAGCGATGCTGGCAATAAGCGCTTTTATGCAGATGATAACGTTCGTGAGATTATACTTGAACAATTTCACTTTTTATCAACTTCTCACTGGAATGAAGTCGTTGACTGGGAAAACGCCATCAAAGACGCAAGTGAGTTGCCACTTCAGCATGTAGAAATTAGCGATTACACCATTTATCAGGTTGTTGAGTCAAAACAATCGCTTCCTTCTTTAACTGATGCTTCCGGAGTATTTAGCGGTTCAGTAAATGTTGAACCGGGATTAGTATTTCAAGAACGTTTGTTCAATCCTGAGCAACGAATTAGTGCAACCGACCGTAACAGGCATTCGCTGATCACACGTGCCGGTCCCTTGGCCTGATCTCCAACCATCTAACGATCTAAAGACCTGGCGATCTAACAGTCTAAAAGTCTATCAAGCTAACGGTCTATTGATCTAAAATACTATTTATCCAGTAATCAAATAACAATTATAATATGGCATTGAGTGGTTTGATTTCCAAATTGTTTGGAAACAAGTACGACAGAGATATGAAAGAGGTGGAACCTTTAGTAAAGAAGATTAAAGAGGTTTACCCGCAAATAGAGAAACTATCGCACAATGAGTTGCGTCAGAAGTCAACTGAATTGCGTGATCGCATTAAGGGAGCTGTAAAAGCTGAACAGGATAAAATTACAGAGCTAAAAGCGAAGACTGAGTCAAGCGATATTACAGTAGGCGAGAAAGAAAAGATATATAAAGAAGTTGATAAGCTTGAGAAAGATATCACTGAAAAGCTGGAGAAGGCCTTGACAGATGCATTGCCTGAAGCTTTCGCTATTGTAAAAGATACAGCACGTCGTTTTTCACAAAACGAAACTGTAGAGGTAGCAGCAACACAATTTGATCGTGATTTATCTGCAACAAAAGATTTTGTTGAGATTGAGGGCGATAACGCTCTTTATTATAATTCATGGTCGGCAGGTGGTAATGAAATTACCTGGGACATGATTCATTATGATGTGCAGTTAATTGGTGGTGTGGTACTTCACAGTGGTAAAATTGCCGAGATGGCAACCGGTGAAGGTAAAACATTAGTCGCAACATTACCGGTATTCCTGAATGCTCTGGCTGGTCGCGGTGTGCATGTGGTAACTGTGAATGATTACCTGGCTAAGCGTGACTCCGAGTGGATGGGACCTTTGTACCAGTTCCATGGTCTGTCGGTTGATTGTATTGATAAACACCGACCTAACTCACCTGAGCGTCGTGCTGCCTACAAGGCAGATATTACATTTGGTACCAACAATGAGTTTGGTTTCGATTACCTGCGCGATAACATGGCTATTTCGCCTGATGACCTGGTGCAACGTCCGCATAACTATGCTATTGTCGATGAGGTTGACTCGGTGTTAATTGATGATGCCCGTACGCCATTGATTATCTCTGGTCCGGTACCAAAGGGTGATGACCAGTTGTTTGGTGATTTAAAGCCAAAGATTGAAAAGATTGTTGAGGCTCAAAAGAAACTGGTAACAGGTGTATTGGCAGAAGCTAAGCAGAAGCTTAAGTCATCTGATAAAAAAGAGCAGGAAGAAGGTTCGTTGCTATTGCTTCGTGCTTTTAAAGGATTGCCAAAGAATAAAGCAATCATCAAGTTTTTGAGTGAAGTTGGCGTTAAAGCCAGCATGTTGAAGACTGAGAACTTCTATATGCAGGAGAACAGTAAGAATATGCACATCGTTACTGATCCTCTTTTCTTTGTTATTGATGAAAAAAACAACTCCATTGAGTTAACTGATAAAGGCCTTGATTTGATCACCGGTTCTGCCGAAGATCCTAACTTCTTTGTTTTGCCAGATGTGGGTTCTGAAGTAGCTGCTTTGGAGAAGGCAAGCATGTCTGATGAGGAGCGTACCAAGAAGAAGGATGAGATTATTCAAAATTTCTCCATTAAGTCGGAGCGCGTTCATACCATTAACCAGCTTTTAAAAGCCTACACATTGTTCGAAAAGGATGTGGAATATGTGGTGATGGATAACAAGGTGAAAATTGTAGATGAGCAAACAGGTCGTATCATGGAAGGTCGCCGTTACTCAGATGGTCTTCACCAGGCAATTGAAGCCAAAGAGCGTGTAACCGTTGAAGCGGCTACTCAAACATATGCAACGATTACTCTTCAGAACTATTTCCGTATGTACAATAAGCTATCGGGTATGACCGGTACTGCGGAAACTGAAGCCGGTGAGCTTTGGGATATCTATGAATTAGATGTGGTGGTAATTCCTACCAACCGCCCAATCCAGCGTAACGATATGGAAGATATCGTTTACAAAACCAAGCGTGAAAAATACAATGCGGTTAGTGCTGAAATCATCCGATTGGTTGACGAAGGTCGTCCTGTATTGGTTGGTACAACATCGGTTGAGGTGTCAGAGTTGTTGAGCCGTACCCTAAAGATGCGTGGTATCAAGCACAATGTACTTAACGCCAAGTTGCACCAGCGCGAGGCGGAAATTGTTGCTGATGCAGGTACTGCAGGTGTTGTAACCATTGCAACCAACATGGCGGGTCGTGGTACCGATATTAAGTTGTCGCCTGAAGTGAAAGCAGCCGGTGGTTTGGCCATTATTGGTACTGAGCGTCACGAATCACGTCGTGTAGACCGTCAGTTACGAGGTCGTGCAGGTCGTCAGGGTGACCCGGGTTCTTCTCAGTTCTTTGTGTCTCTTGAAGATGATTTAATGCGTCTGTTTGGTTCTGATCGTATCGTAAAATACATGGACCGACTTGGTCTTGAAGATGGCGAGATGATTCAGCATAGCATGATTACCAAGTCTATTGAACGTGCTCAAAAGAAAGTGGAAGAGAATAACTTCGGTATTCGTAAGCGTTTGCTTGAATATGATGATGTGATGAACTCGCAACGTGAGGTGATTTATACTAAACGTCGTCACGCACTGCATGGTGAGCGTATTCAGGTTGATATTTCAAATATGATGGCTGATACCTGTTCTGATATTGTTGCCGAATATCAGGAGGCAGGCGATTATGAAGGTTTCAAAATGGAGTTAATCCGTGTGTTCTCAGCCCAATCACCATTTGGCGAAGAGGAATTCCTTAAAGGAAGGGCCGATGAGTTGTCTGCTCAGCTGTTTGAGAAAATGTGGGATGCCTACAAGCGTAAGGGAGAAACCATTGCACAACAGGCACACCCGGTTATTAAAGATGTGTATGAGACCAAGTCTGAAATGTACAAAAATATTGTTGTGCCAATCAGTGATGGTCAGAAAGTATACCAGATTACAACCAACTTAAAGAAAGCCTATGAGAGTGAATCTAAGGAGTTGGTTCGTTCATTTGAAAAGGCATCTATGCTGGTTACAATTGATGATGCATGGAAAGAGCACTTGCGTGAGTTGGATGACCTGCGTCAGGCGGTACAGAATGCTACTTACGAGCAGAAGGATCCTCTGTTGATCTATAAATTTGAATCATTCAACTTATTTAAAACAATGGTGGGCGACAATAATAAGGCCGTGGTGTCATTGTTATCGAAAGGTCATATTCCAATCCAGAATGCCGATGGTGTTCAGGAGGCTCAGGAACGCAAGCGTCAGGATTATAGTAAGATGCAAACGCGTAAAGATGAGTTCTCGCGTGGCAATGGCTCATCAGAAGGTGGTCAGAAAAAGCCTGAGCGGGTAGAGCCTGTGCGTGTTGAGAAGAAAGTGGGTCGTAATGAGCCTTGTCCTTGCGGAAGCGGTAAGAAGTACAAGCAATGTCATGGTAAAGGGTTGTAAAACACTGACATAAGAATCAGGATATAAGAGTCAAGACACAGGATTCATCAGCAAAACCTCTTAGTTGCTCCCTGAGCTTGTCGAAGGGAGTGGTTAATGAGAAGTATTCCGGAGCTGTAAATCATCTTGATACTTAAATCTTCTATGAATAAAATAAATTTTAGTGCATTGTGCCTCGTGCACTGTGCACTAATCACTAATCACTATAATATGATACTCAATTCAATCAATTGGAATGTTAATCCGGAAATTTTCTCAGTGGGAGCTATTCATGTTCGCTACTATGGCTTATTATTTGCCATGGGCTTTATGCTGGGCTACTACATTATTGAGAAAATGTTTAAGTCGGAAGGTATTCAGCAGGAGTGGCTCGATAAGCTGTTCATGTATGTGGTAATTGCCACTATAGTGGGAGCACGTTTAGGTCATGTTATCTTTTATGGCTGGGACCATTACTCACAGCATCCGGGCGATATAATAAAAATTTGGGAAGGCGGACTGGCCAGTCACGGTGGTGCTATAGGTATATTGATTGCACTCCATTACTATTCTAAAAAGGTGACCAGGAAGAGCATGATCTGGACGCTGGATCGTTTGGTGGTGCCGGTTGCTCTGACAGCTGTATTTATCCGTTTGGGTAACCTGATGAACTCTGAGATATACGGACATGCCACCGACTTACCATGGGGCTTTATTTTTGAACAACGTGGTGAAACAGTAGCCAAGCATCCTACACAGTTATACGAAGCGTTTTGTTACCTGATTACTTTTGTGGTAACATACTTCACCTATTGGAAAACAAAGGCTAAGGAAAAGCAGGGATTGATCTTTGGTATCTTCCTGATTGGTATCTTCCTGTCGCGCTTCTTTATTGAATTTGTGAAAGAGAACCAGGAGGCTTTTGAAGAAGGAATGACCTTTAATATGGGACAGTTGTTAAGTGTGCCATTTGTCATTGCAGGTATTTACTATATCTACAAGGCCGTTAAGAAATAGTACTTTAAATAGTTTTATATGGCCGGAATGCTCTAAGGCGTTTCGGCTTTTTTATGCTTTTTTGTTAAAAATATACGAAATGGATAAAAAATTAATTTAAACGTATATATTTGCGTTGGAAGTAAAACTTAAAGGGAATGGAAAATTATTCAAATAATAAGAAATACCAGGCTTTAATGGCCAAAGGCAAAGAAAAATTCTGGCGATATGGATTAAGGCGGGTAACCATAGAGGAAATCTGTCAGGAAGCGTCAGTTAGTAAAATGACCTATTATAAGTTTTTCCCCAATAAAGTTGCGCTGGCGAAAGCTATTGTTAAAAATATGATGGAGGAAGTTATGGATGACTACTCTGCCGTTATTTTATCTGATGTATCTGTTGAAGAGAAGATGACTAAAGCGATTTTTATGGAATTTAATGTGTCGAAAGGTATTAGTATTGAGTTTATTAATGATATTTACAAGAACAATGAAACGGAATTAATTGAACTGTTAGAGCACTATAAGAATGAAGGTAAAACAATGATGTATTCAGTGCTTGTGCAGGCGCAGGAAGAAGGTCTGATACGAAAAGATGTGAAGATCGAGTTTATCTTGTACCATATAGATAAGGTATTTGAGACTTTGCAAAACGAGGAGTTAATCTCCAAATATGCTTCTTTCAGGGAATACTCCCTCGAGAATATTAATTTTCTGCTCTATGGTTTAATGCCTAAAAAACGCTAATGAGGTGCCTGACTTTCATACTCACTTTTGTTATTGGCTTTAATGCCTGGTCGCAATTAACCACCAGTACTGATAAAAAGTCCATTGAATGGCAAGGTCAGGCAGTGGGCTGGGGGCACTACAATCCTGATAATCCGTATCCTCTGTATATCGGAGCACGCTTTATTCCGCAAGCCAACTATGCTATTAAACTGGCCAATACAGGGTTAATTGATTTTGAAGCCTCACTTAATATGGTGGGTGATGTTGGTATGCAAATTCCTGATTCGTCCGATTGGAACGGGAAAGTTTCACCATACCGGATTTGGGCACGTTATTCAAATGAGCAGTTGGAAATAAGGGCCGGATTACAGAAAATAAACTTCGGCTCGGCTACTTTGCTAAGACCATTAATGTGGTTTGATCAGGTCGATCCGCGCGATCCGCTGCAGTTAACCGATGGTGTTTGGGGTGGCTTAATGCGCTACTACTTTATGAATAATGCCAATCTGTGGTTATGGGTGTTGTATGGTAATGATAACCTTAAGGGCTGGGAGTTTATGGAAAGCAACAACCGTGTTCCTGAATTTGGAGCACGATTTCAATTGCCTGTGCCGCTGGGTGAAGCAGCTCTGTCTTATCATCATAGGGTAGCCGATAGCCGCGGATTAAATAATGCCATTCCACCCTATGAAAAGATACCGGAAAACAGATTAGGTATTGATGCCCGTTTTGATAAGGTAGTTGGTTTTTGGTTCGAAGGCAGCTGGGTAAATACGACTAAGGATCTCGACGATTTTACTAACCAGATGAGTATTAATATTGGATTGGATTATACTTTTGGGCTTGGCAATGGATTAAATCTTATAGTCGAGCATCTGGCAACGGCTTATAATGAAAAGGCATTTGTGTTTGATGATTCGGTGAACTTTAGTGCATTATCACTAAACTACCCAATTGGGATGTTTGACAATTTAAATACAATTGTGTTTTATAATTGGTATGATAAACAATTATATAATTTTATAAACTGGAGTAAACAATACGATTCATTAGCCCTCAATATAATGGGCTATTGGAATCCTGATGATTATAATATGCTGATACAGGCTAATGCCGAAAACCTTTTTGCAGGTAAAGGGATTCAGTTGATGCTGATCTATAATTTTTAATATGCTTTTTATCTGTAAAAGTTGTTAGTATATTGAGAGGTGAGAGGTGAGAGGTGAGAGGTGAGAGGTGAGAGATGAGAGATGAGAGGTGAGAGGTGAGACAGATTGACAAGCTGTACATAGTCTTATGTCTTGTGTCTTATATCTTGATACTTAAATAAGTTCATAAATCAACAATATGGATAATAATGTGATACAATTACAAGGTTTAACGAAGCACTTCCCGGTGGGAAGTGGTTATTTTACAGCCCTTTCTGATATAAACCTCGAATTGAAGAAAGGCGAATTCGCGGGTTTAGTCGGGCCCAGTGGTTCGGGTAAAACAACTCTTCTCAATATCATTGGTTCACTTGATGTGCCCAGTGAAGGCAGTGCGACGGTTTTAGGGTATTCAATTGCGGCATTGAGTCAAAAGCAGGCTGCTCATCTGCGTAATCATCATATCGGCTTTATTTTCCAGACATATAATCTGCTACCGGTCTACACAGTCTATGAAAATGTTGAATTTGCCCTGTTGCTGCAAAATATGTCGGCCAATGACCGGCGAAAGGCTGTTATGCAGGCTTTGGAATGGGTTGGATTGACAGATAAGGAGAAATCTAAGCCATCCATGTTGTCAGGCGGTGAATGCCAAAGGGTGGCCATTGCCCGCTCTATGGTTAAGAAGCCTCAGATTGTGCTGGCTGATGAGCCCACTGCTAACCTTGATTCAAAAAACTCGCATCACATACTGCAAACCATGCAAAAGCTGAATGAGGAGCTGGGGGTAACATTTGTGTTTTCAACTCACGATGAGAAAGTGATGCAGTATTTAAAGCGAAAGATATCACTGGCAGATGGTAAGGTGGTTAAAGATGAAATTCAGCTTGTGAATGAAACCCAAAACTCTTGATATGCTTGCTTTTAAACTGGCATACCGAAACCTGATAGGCGCTGGCCTGCGCACATGGTTAAATGTAAGTGTTCTGTCTCTTGCCTTTGTGTTGATCATTTTCTACAATGGTATGATTGATGGGTGGAACAGGCAGGGCAGAAGTGATACACAGGAGTGGGAAGTGGCCAATGGGCAATATTGGCATCCTGAATACGATAAGCTGGATGTGTATACTATTAAAGATGCCAACCAGGAATTGAATAAGGAGGCAGAAGAGCAGGTTAAAAACGACGATGTAATGCCGATGTTGATTCAGCAGGCTACTATTTACCCGCAAGGACGTATGCAAAGCATTTTATTAAAGGGTATACCGGCAAATCAAACGATTCTTAAATTACCTGCAGGGCACCTGAAAAATGATTCCAATACTTTGCCGGTTATCATTGGTCAGCGAATGTCTGAAGCTACTCAGTTACAGGTTGATGACAGGGTGTTGTTGCGTTGGCGTGATAAGAACGGCACATTTGATGCCCACGAAGTAGCTGTGGCATCGGTTTTTCATTGTGATGTGCCTGGAATTGATAATGGACAGGTGTATGTGGATTATTCTGTTATGCAGGAGATGATGGGGTTTGATAATCGTGCCACACTACTTGTTACCGCTAAAGAAGAGCCCGGGGAAATTGCAGAATGGGAGTTTAAGGATCTGGATTTTCTGCTGGCTGAACTGGATCAGATGATCGAATCTAAAAAAGGAGGTGGTATCGTATTGCAAGCTGTCTTATTATTGATTGCCTTGCTGGCTATATTTGATACGCAGGTCTTATCCATATTCAGGCGACAGAAGGAGATAGGTACGTATGTGGCATTGGGATTAACCAGAGGACAGGTCGTGGGTATTTTTACTGTTGAAGGCGGTATGCACAGTATATTGGCAGCACTGCTCGGAGCTGTTTATGGTATTCCTTTCTTTTTATGGCTCGATACGGTCGGATTAAGCTTTGGTACCGTTGATGTAGGTATCACGATAGCCGAAGTTATTTATCCTTATTACAGTATTGGTCTGATATTTTCAACAACGCTTCTGGTAGTATTTGCCGCCACATTAGTCAGCTATCTGCCGGCGCGAAAGATCGCAAGAATGAATCCGACAGAAGCATTAAAAGGGAAAATACAATGATTGACAGATTATTGGTTTGTTAGTTTAGTAGTTTATTAGTTTAGTAGTTTATCAGTT
>JAKSBD010000601.1 GCA_022361295.1 Bacteroidales bacterium | reverse complement strand
TTGCTAATGTTCTTATTGATCGTTGGGGTAAATGCTCAGGAAAAAGAGCTTCAACAGGAAGCACCTACCCACGAAGAACCCGTTAGTGTTGGTGCTATGTTAGTTGATGGCGATAAACCCGATGAAAAAAAGCTTGTGATTAAAACCAATATCATGGAAGGCTATCATATTTATGCCTTTGTACCGGCAGGAGAAGCTTATATCAAAACAGAACAAGGCATTGAAGTGCCAGCAGGTATTGAGTTGATAGGTGACTGGGATAAGTCTGCCCCTGCACCATACCCAGGAAAGGACAAACTATTGGTATATAAGGGGCAAACTACTTTTAAGCACACTGTAAAAGTGAGTGATACTGCCAATGGTTCAACCATAAAATGTTACTTGTACTATCAGTGCTGCAATGCCGATATCTGCTTTCCTCCTAAGAAAAAGGAATTTGAGTTGATAGTGAAGAATTAAAGAAGACTGTAAGTTAAAGCTTGTTGAACAGAATATGATGATGGGTGCTATCGCTAATCTATTTGTGTGACAGCGGGCTTTGGTATTCGGAAAGATATCAAATTCGCATTTACAGCTATTCAATTCAGCCTTAACTTATTGACAATGGGCAGCGAGGGAGCTCTTCCAAAACGGAGGAAGGTTTCCGGACGCCCGGAACTGCTCTTCCAAAATGAAGGAAGGTTTTGCGCGCTAGCGGGGTTAAAGAATATAGGTTCAGGAGCCTGTAAACAGAGAAATAAATAATACAATACAAGATGAAAACTATAAATACACTATTAATTGCAATGCTGTTTGTTGTAATAGCTTGTCAACAGCCAGAACCAACAACAGTTGTCATTGAAGGAACTGTTACAAATTTTGATAAAGATCTAAGCATCTATTCAAATGCCGGACCTGTTAATTTAGAACTGGGTGAACAAGGTCAGTTCAGGTTTGAGTCTGACTCGCTAAAACCGGGTTTCTATACATTATCATTCGGTACGGCTGCACGTCAGGAAATTTTTATAAAACCCGGAATGCACATGGCGTTAAATGCTGATTTTAACAAATTGTTGAATCGTGAAATAAAAGCCATTGAAATCTCGGGAAAGGGGAGCGAAGAAACGCAATTACTTTATCAGTTAACAATAAGTAATGAACGTTACCAGTACGACAAAGAAGCTGCCAAAAGTATTTATCTGCCAAAAGTATATGGACAGAATCCGAAAGATTTTACCAGCTACATGCTGGCTGAACTGGCAAAAGAATACAAGTTGATTGACAATTTTGTCGATAATAATCCCGGTATGACTAACGATTTTGTAGAAGATGTGAAGCTAAATCGTATGTTGGCTTATAATCGTAATTTCCAGCTTTATGGAGGTTATCAAGGGTTTATCAAAGCAGATATTACTGAGGTGCCCGATAATTTCAAAAACTTCTTTGTGGATCAGATACCACAAAATGATTTTGAGCTGTACAAGCGCAACGCCACGTATGCTGATTATGTACGTAACCAGTATTATTCAAAGCTTGAAACTGAATTAACAGCTTATCAGCGCGAATCACTGGACTATTTCAAAGCAAAAGTGGCTTATCTTGAAGAATGCGATTATCCTGACGTTATTAAACAGAGCATGTTTAATGGTTTGACCATTGGGTATATGCGAACAAAAGATGCCACGGTAAGAGCATACCTGACTGATGTGATCAATACCAAAGTGACGGATAAAGCCTCACTAAAACGTTGGGAAGATTTTAAAGCTGCTGAATCATCGTATAATGATGGTGACCTTATTCCTGACTTTACGTATACCGATATCAACGGTCAAGAGATTTCACTATCTGATTTCAGAGGTAAACTGGTATATATTGATCTGTGGGCCACATGGTGTGGACCTTGTATGGATGGTATTCCGCACTTTAAAAAGGTACGCGATCATTACAAGGACAAAAACATTGCGTTTATCGGTATCTCACTCGATGAGAATGTAAAGTCCTGGGAGAAGGTTGTAAAAGAAAACAAAGACGGACTGTTTGACGGCGTGCAAATATGCACAGGCTCATACAAATGCGACATCAGTAAGTACTTCGTGTTAAATGGTATTCCACAATATGTATTGCTGGATGAAGAGGGGCGATTAATTAAGAAGAATGCACCGCGACCATATAATAACGAGATTTATAAGTTGATTGATGCGCATCTGAAGTAGGTTAATTAAGGTTAATACGCTCATTTTCTTGTCATCCCTTATTAATTGATGTTGTCATAGAGGTAAATATGAATAATCATTAGAACTTAAATCACATTCTATGAAAATACTAAAAAGAATCTTATGTCTGATGTTAATTGCAATGGCGTCAGTATCAACTTTCGGTCAAATCCAAAAGTCAGATCTTTCAATTCTTTATGTTGGATCTAATCCTGATAAACCACTAACAGAAAGAGAGAAGCAGCGTACAATGCATCCTGATAGGGCTGCTGAACTTAGAAAAACGCGGACGCCTGACTTTGAAGGTTTCTTAAAACAATACTTTAATACAGTTAAGGTTGTGTTTGGGAATGATTATAAAGAAACTATGTCAGCTAACTACGATGTAACTATTATTGATGATTATTTACCTCTTCTTTCAGGTGGTTATATTAAAGATGAAAATGGTAAGGTGACAGGTTTTGAAACACGTAAATTTTTATCAGAGGAATTTGATAATGCAACCTTAATGATAGGTGAGCCATCGGCTTTTACTGGAGAAGGACGTCAGTTGCAAATTGATCATTTATGCTTGTGTTTAGATGCTCATGCACATAGCATGAAGTTAAAGCACGAAATATTTAGTAAGCCTTACAAAGTTGATGTCACTTATGAAGATGTAAAGCTGACAAATAATTATCATGTTCGCTACAGTGGTCGCAATCTTGGAGAAAGCATGGGTATGTGGCGTATCCAAACCGAAGGTTATCGCGATGGCAAAGGCTTCCCTGTGGGTTTAGTTTCAGGAGGTTTTGCCTGGGATAATGGCGTTGATGCCGAGTGGATTTCCAGCGGTACTTGTGATAAAGGTATTGAAGCAACTGCCATTGGGCGTCATGCCAACTTCTTCCATTGGGGATTTGCTGCTGCTCCTGAGTATATGACAGAGAGTGCTAAGCTGGCCTTTATCAACTCTGTTCATTATATCGCTAAGTTTAAAGGAGCTAAGCAGGTTACGCGTAAAATAAAAGGAACGATGTATAAAGAAAACCTGCTTGATAAGCAATTTACCATGTCTGACGAAGGATGGGCTCGCTGGTCGGCTTACCTTGAAGAAAGTGCCGTTAAGCAACGAGAAGCCAAAAAGAAGATGCAGGCCCGTAAAGATGCAGGCGAAAAACTAAGTGAGTTTGAAGAAATGATGCTTCAGATGCCAGACCGTAAAGAAACGCGTGTTTGGACCATTCGTCATGAAACAAAAGAAAATAAAGGAAAGTTTGGTGAAGATTGGGCCAAATATGAGAATTATTACAAAGAGAATCATAACTATTTCTACCCTACATCTGATAGATATGATGTGGCTGTTGATGAAGACGCCAAATCTTTAGGTATCGCCAATAATGATATCAAGCTATTGGCTACAGCTGTTAAAATGTATCAGAAGGGTGACCGTCCTGAGATGGCTCAGCGAATTCTGACACGATATACTAAAGAATCATTTGCAACAGCAGATGAGTGGGCTAAATGGTTTAAAGCAAACCGTAAAAAGTTGTACTTCTCGCAGGGTGATGGGTATAAGTATATAGTTATTCCTTAACATGCATTAGGTAAGTGGAATAATACCTGACAGGTTTCCAAAAACCTGTCAGGTGTATGACTCATACAATTTATACACATTTAAACTAAAGAACATTAATGGCTTTTTTAAGCGCTTAATAATTTCAACAAAAAGGGTTTAATCCTGAAACTTCCGAATAAATAAGAATTAAGTATAATTCTTTCTTTCAGCTAACCTGAAACTAAAATCATAAATCCCTTGTCGCCCTTTTTCAAATCACATTGTCATAGGAGGGAAAGATAACTTATAATCATAAAATAATCATGATGAATTATTCAAAACTCTTAATGCTATGCCTGGGTATACAGCTGGTCGCAGGGGCTTGTCAAAATACACCGGAACACGATGGTTATACCATAAACGGAACTGTCAGGGGAATTGATAATGTATATATTAAAATGGCGGCAACAGGCACGCCACGTGGTGAACAGGCTGAACTTATTGATAGTGCTCTTGTATCTAACGGGCATTTTACTATGAAAGGTAAAGTACAACATACAGACCTTGTTGCGCTTCAGATAGATTCAAAATCGGGTTTGCTGTTTCTTGAAAACAGTGAAATAAATGTTGAGATTGATCTGACCGGCATGACAGAGCGTGACTGGTCTTATGAGCCAAAGGTATCAGGTTCGGCCAGTCATCAATTGTATTCAGAAATTGATGCTAAGTCAAAAGCAGTACTTAATGATCAGAAGTTTCAGGCGCTTGATGAATTAAGGACATTATTTGCTACAGCCAAAAAGTCCAAAAAGCAAGAGGATATGGATATTGCTTTAGCACGCCAAAATGAACTGCGCCCGCTGATGGAGGAAAGAATGAAAGCCTACAAAAAGTCTAAGTTCGATTTTATTGATGCCAATCCAGGGTCGCCGGTTGCCGTTCATATCATGAGCTATCAATATTCTGAAGGGCGTATGAGTAATGAGGAGCTAAAGAAGTACTATAAACACTTTACCGGCGAAGCCAAAGAAACCGGCTTTTACAAAGGCTATATGACCAAAGTGTATAAAGATAATTTTGAGAATCTCGGGGTAGGTAATACGGCACCCGATTTTACCTTAAATACACCCGACAATCAAGCCTTAACACTATCTGAAGTTAAGGGGCAATACATTCTTGTCGACTTCTGGGCCAGCTGGTGTGTGCCATGCAGGGCTTCTTTTGCTCACCTGGAAGAGTTATACAAAAAATATCACAAAGACGGATTTGAAATATTGGGCGTTTGCACTGCTGATGAAGATGCCAAATGGCGTAAGGCGCTTAAAGAAGATAATACACCATGGTTGCACGTGTATGATATTAGCGAAAACCATGCTTATGGTTCGGTAGCACAAACATATGGTGTTCCGCACCTGCCAACGACTTTTTTGATGGATGGTAACAGAGAAATCATACTTCGTAATCCATCGCATGATGAATTGGATGCGAAGCTAAAAGAAGTATTCGGCCATTAATATATAGTCGTTTTATTGTGTAATAGATGTAAAAGCACTTTCATTATTGGAGGTGCTTTTTTACTATTATGTCGTGAATTGCATGATGTTTAAGTAGAAATATTTTTTGTTTTCAACATGCCCATTTCATAAGTTGAAATTTACGAATCTCTAACACAAACTAAAAACATCTCAAGTCATCCATCATATATCTCACATCCAAACCTTCGCTCGGTTAATTAAGGTTAATACTTTCTGTTTGTTGTCGCCCATTTATCATCCATGTTGTCATAAGGACAAACAGTATTAATTATTTCAAAACTCAATTATAATGAAGAAAAACATCGCTTACCTGGTAGCCGTATTAACTGTTCTGAGCATTACAGTTTCAGTATCGGCACAGGGTATTAAATTTGAACATGGAACTTTTCAAGAGGCTTTAGATAAAGCAAAAGCAGAGAAGAAACTGGTATTTATGGATTGTTACACTTCGTGGTGCGGACCATGTAAATGGTTAGCCAGGGAGGTTTTTCCACAAAAAGAAGTGGGTGATTATTTTAACACTGCCTTTATCAATGTAAAAATGGATATGGAAAAAGGCGAAGGACCTGCACTGATGAAAAAATATCCTGAGGTAAAAGCATTTCCTACCTTATTATTTTTAGATGCAGATGGTAAGGTATTGCATGTTGCAGTTGGAGGAATGGAAGCTAAGGCATTAATAACACAGGCTAAAAAGGCAGCTGATCCGATGCAGCGAATTGATGTGGTGGCTAAAAAGTATGAAGATGGGGACCGTAGTCCTGAATTAGTGGCGGCATATGTTGAGATGCTTATGCTTAAAATGGATGAGGATAAAGCAAAAAGTGTTGGTAAAGAGTATTTATCAAAGCTAGATCCTGAAGGTCTGTTGACTAAATACAACACAAAGATTTTAATGACTATTGG
>JAKSBD010000599.1 GCA_022361295.1 Bacteroidales bacterium | reverse complement strand
GGGCTCAGGCACCAATGCTTCCTCAAGAAGTTTGGATCTCAACCCTGATGATATTGAGACTATGAATATTCTGAAAGGACCTGCAGCAGCAGCCTTATACGGTCTACGAGCTTCCAATGGAGTTGTAGTTATAACAACCAAAAGCGGACGAGGCATGAAAGAAGGAGAGGTAACTGTTAATGTATCGTCCAATTACACATATGACACAGTAGGTCGTCTGCCAAGCACTCAAAATGAATACTCACAGGGAACCGGCGGCAAGTTTAACGGTACCACTTCTTTATCGTGGGGTGCAAAAATAAGTGAACTGGGCACCTACACCAATGCTCTGGGCGAACAAGAAAAAGCTGCTGTTTATGATAATATGGGCGATTTCTTTAAAGGCGGACATACCTTCACTAATTCTGTTAATGTTTCAAAGGGTACCAAAGATGGCAACTATTCCATTGGATTAGGTTCAACAAATCAAACCGGTATTGTTGAAACAACAGGAATGGAAAGGTATAATGCCAAATTTAACGGACAATTTAACCTGACTGATAAGTTTAAGATGGGTACCTCATTTAATTATGCCCACACTTCTGTAGATAAAATACCGGGAGGCAGTAACTTGTCAAACCCGCTGTTTACAACCTATTTTGCTCCGATTAGCTATAATCTGGCAGGTAAGCCATACGAAGATCCCAATGATTCATACAAGCAAATACATTACCGCGCAGCTATGGATAATCCTTACTGGGCACTGAATCATAATAGTGCAAGCGAATCAACCAATCGCTTTTTTGGTAATATCAACCTTGATTATGATGTGACTGATTGGTTTAAGCTCCAATACAGAGTAGGTATCGACAACTACACAACCACCCGCGACGACTTTTTTAATCTGGGATCAGGTGCAACAGGCGGCAGAACTGCCATTCCATCCGGAGGAGAGATTACCACTCGTTTATATACCAACAATCAGTTTAACTCCAATTGTTATTTTTTATTATTGTCAATGGTCGGCTGCAGAGCGTCATGAGGGATTTTAACCTTACAAACTTTCCAAACTGAGCTGAGCCAAAGCGTTGTATTTGGTTTAACTTTTCATCCTTAAAGCCAAATAGAATACGGTTTTGCTCTGGTTGCCGAAGCTACGACCCGACCAAAATGAGTCGGCTCACTTTTGCTTTATTAGCCACAATTGTTAGGCTCTGTTTTTTATTCTTCTATCAAATTACCTTCTTTGTCCCAGCGTCCAAGATATTTTATGAATTGATTATTCTCATATAACATCACAGTTTCCTTCTGTCCATTGGAATAATATGTATTTGTTATTCCATTACGCACACCATTAACATATTCAATTTCAGATTGTGGCAAACCATTCTCATCCCACTCCGTGTATACACCGTCATACTTCCCATTCTTCAGAGTAAACTCTAATCTAAGGATGCTGTCTTGAGAATATGCTCTAGTTATTTTAGTCGAATTATTCACTACTTCTTCATAATATTTTAATCTTGTAACTTCCTCATATTCTCTAGTAGGGATATCTCCAACACTTTGGATAGCGAAAATTATTATAAAGGAAGGTATAGCAGATACTAATAAGCTGTTTAGTATGTATAACCCAAATGATTTAAAATTATAAACACTTGTTCCAACTAAGCTTGGATTCACAATTAACTTAGTTCCGACTACATAGTCACCTAAGCTCCTTGATGGATAAAACATAGTTATTAGGAAATCTATTGGTTGGACAAAAATAAAAGCATTCCTAAAAAAACATTTTAAAGGACCAGCCGGTAAATTAGTTTTATTAGAGACAACTTGTGTACTAAAGAATCGGTTTACAACTCCGCTTCCATTAATAGAATCTTGATTTAGAAATAGGGTAATCCCAGCAAATAATAAAAGGATATTAAAGAAGTCTAAAATTGATTCTGAAAAATGTTCAATAATAAGATCTCCAATACCTAATGCGGAAAACAAGGTTATGCCTGCAAATAATAAAACTAAAATCACGATTGAATAGAAGACATAACCAAGTATTAGCTTAATCCTCATAATTAAATCTATTCTTCCCATTAATTCATCATCTATTTATGTTATACTTTATTGATAGCACTACCCTTAAATAGAGCCTAACGGCCAGGCTATTAAGCGTGGGCTTGTATTGCGTCTGCGGCAAGCCCATGATTTATGAGCCATTAGGCGCTGGTTTTTATTATATCGTCAATTATATTCTTAATTTTCTTAAAGTCGTTCTCCGAATTAAAAATGTATTTAAATTCGAGTATTTTTTCTTTGTTTTCAATTCTTAATCTTTTTGCTCCGTATTTGCGAAGCAATAATAGAAATTCTTTTTGTTTCGGGTTTTTATAGCTGTTTTTCAATAGTCCCAATAGACGCTTGTCTACAACTTCTTTAAAGGAATGATTGTCAGCAGTCTGTTCTGCTATTATGATTTTAGTTTTATAAAGGTTATAGCCTTGACTGTTTTTATTAAGCAGTCCTTGTAATACAATATTTGCCTTGTCTGAATTAATTGTAATAAAATATTGAGTCTTAATTCCGTGTACGTAATTTTTGTCAATAACCTCTAATTGCAGCTCGTTTTGTTCTGCAAAATCTCTCCATATTTTATCAACTTTATTCAGGTTAATCATCATCTTATTAGCTTGCGCCTAATGGCTCGAATATGCATAGTACTGGATTTCAATGCACCTCACTATCAAACCGTTACTTTATTTATTAAATGCTTTAATGTTAAAATTAACTATATCGCCCCGCAATACGTATATTTATTGTTGTGCAAAGTTATTATAGTTGTATCGGTTTATAGTTCATGGCTTTATCCACGATTTCTTCATTAGTCGAGTCGTCAGATAATTCTTCATTCTCTGGCCAATAAATTAAATTACTAATTCTTGGATGTGGTAAATTTCTTTCTAATAAGTCATGGTAAACTTGGCATTATCATCGGCATTTCTCAATCTTCCAAATATCTCAACATACTCTTCCAGAGAAATGGCATCAATCTTTTTTGGAACAGGTTGAGCTGCATCTCTTGCAAAGTCATCGATGGATTCGGAATTCCAATAAGTCATAAAGTACTCCTTGTCATAATTTCTACTGGTAAACTCATTAAAATTGTCAATCAACTGCTTAACATCAGTATTTTGATTTATTGCACACTCAATCTCTTTTATCTTATTTTTTACTATTTCAATCCTTTCTTTTGATGCGTTAGGTAATAACTCGTCTCTTAGTTGTCCCATATCTATATGTTTTTGTCCAAGATTATTACTTTGATTAATCTTAAATCATCAAATCTGTGTGATTAGAAGGTAAATCAATTATCTTGAAAGTGCTTTTGTTTTCATCAAACTCGACTATCCTCTTTTTCTCCAATTCGAACAGAATCTGCAAATAAAAGTCATGCTGTGACATATCAGCAATAAAATCATCAAGAGTCCATTCGTTGCCGAAGTTGCGATAGAAATTCTTTTCGTTTCGGGTTTTTACAATGATTTAGTCCAAATACATTAGTACCTCCTGCCATTGCACCAACCATGCAGACGATAAAAGTTAATACACTATTCAATATTTTCATTTATGCAATATATTTATCAAATGAGTGTCAACGGTGGCTACATAAATTGGGGTGCAAATTGCGGATTACAACACTACCAACTAATGCCAAACTAAATGCGGGAATCATAAGTTCTAAATTTATGCTCCCGCACCCTTATTTATCGTAGCGTGTTACCCAACGTTATTTCTTAATCTTTTAAACAACGAACAGAAAATCCTTGCGGTCTATCATACATAAATCTATCTATTCTTTCCATGTCACTATATAACACTTGCAAATATGAGAATTCTGCATCAAATCTTGTACTGGTCCAATAGTATCCGACACTACCTAAACTTCCAAAATTAGTACTTGCGCCACCTCCTAGTTGAGCATTAAATCCAACTTCATTTGTTCCTCCTACATCGTTATCTTTTATTTTATTCCCCGCTATATCACTTCCTCCAAGATAATTAATTAATACAGTCCATTCTCCATCCGATGGCACATGCCAACCTGATGGACATAACTTCTCCGTAGCAACAGTATACCAATTATAGATTCCGCCATAAGGGATTTTATAAGACTCATCATTATTATGCCAGCAATATGCATCTGACGTTAAACTACTATTCCAACCAACATTATATGAAACATATGGAATATCAACCCCATCCTTATATTTTGTAGTTCTAAGGTTTTCAGCCATCCAAGTTTGAGTTCCAATAACAACAGTATTATATACATTACCATCAATATCTGTCACTGTATTTTCCTCAGCAACATCAGCCTTATAAAATATAACACTATCAACTTCTGCTAGTACATGTTCTCCAACAACAACTCCATCTTTATATATGTACATGGTTTCTTGAGCTTCAACTGTAACTGCAATTGATAAAGAAATAACTATTAGTAATAATATTTGATCGATTGATTTCATTTTTTACTTTCCTCTTCGGTTTAGTTTTTTAAGAATTTAATATTTTCAATTTTGTTGCAAGTATAAATACGACATAAGTATATTCCCTTTCTCAAGTCTGATACATTTATACTTTTTAACGAGGCAAAACTCTCTTTTTTCAGTACCTTACCGTGTAAGTCTAGAATTTCCAATTTCCCGTCACAATCCTGTGCTAAGTTGCTTTTCACATAAAGAAAATCATTAACTGGATTTGGATAAAGTTGAATGCTTTCTTTTGATAGTTGTTCTTGGGAGGCGATTTCAACTTCTGTTGATATGCCATTAAAATCAAGCTTTCTAATACCATTAATGTCATATGAACTTGAATTACCATCCATTTCATTAACATTCAAATTACCACCAGAAAAGGTTAGCTTCCTGATGTCATTGGTATAAAAGAAAGAAGAACCTCCTGAATTCTCCTTCACATTTAAAATGCTTTGTGCATTTACACTTATGAGCCCAAAAATCATTAATAGAGCTACACAAAACTTCTGTT
>JAKSBD010000291.1 GCA_022361295.1 Bacteroidales bacterium | reverse complement strand
TGAAGTACAGATGGAAAGGGAAGAGCTGGATATGTTTAGCTTATCAATTGCCTATCGCGATAGCTACGAATTCTTACAAAAGGCTGGTATCACAGGTGAGCGTTTGGCTGTTGGTAAGGCGATGAGTGAATTATTTAAAAACCTGGAGCCGAAGCACCGCAAAGCACTTGATAAAACATACAAGGAAGCGCTAAAGTCAAAAGAAGAAGGTAATACTGGCGGACGTGCCATTCCTGCAATGAAAATGGGTGGTTACTAAGATTGGTTTTAATATTTGGTTTTATTTGACGAGCGCTTTGAATGTCCATTCAAGGCGCTTGTTGTAAAAAGTTATAAGATGAAGATATTTTTAAGCATACTATTTAGCATTATTGTTACAGGCGCTTATGCCCAGTCTGAAGATGGGATACGCTTTACACAGGGCAGCTGGAGCGAAGTTAAACAGCTGGCCAAAGAACAGAACAAGGCCATTTTTATCGATTGCTACACCTCGTGGTGCGGACCTTGTAAAATGCTATCCAAAGATGTATTCCCCCAAAAAGAGGTGGGCGAGTTATTTAATGCCAACTTTATCAATTATAAAGTAGACATGGAAAAAGGCGAAGGTCCAATGCTCAAGAAGCAGTTTAATGTGACGGCTTTTCCAACATTGGTATGGGTTGATGGAGATGGTAAGGAGTTACATAAATCTGTGGGGGCACCCAAAGCCGAAGACCTGATCAAAACGGCACAGCTGGTGATAGACGGAAAAGGATTGGCAGCATTGCAGCGTCGATACGAGTCGAAGCCGAACGATTATGATACCATGATTGAGTATATTGGAGCTCTGGCTAATGCCTATGAAAAGCAAAAGATACAAGATGTATTATCCCCTTATTTTGAGTCCGTAAAGGAAACAGACTTACTGGATAAGAAAAATTATATGCTGATTAAAAACTATCTCAGTGATATTTATTCACCGGCATTTATTTGGTTTCATAAGCATGAGGATGAGTTTCAAAAGCAATATCCGGACGATGATATTGAGCAAAAAATTTATCGGACCTACCTGGGCTACGGTCACTCACTGGTTAAAAAGAACGAAGTGGATTACTCAGCTTATAAGAAATACTGTAAGACACTAAAGAAGCGTAAAGTCCTTGGCCGAGAGAAAATACAGGCTTTTATAGAAGAGAGTATTTGTCGTGCCGAGCAAAACTGGGATGCCTACATTACGAAGGTAAACGATAACATGGAAAAGGGCTATCAAGATGTTAATAACTCATTTTTATATTATAACTGGGCCAAAGCAATTGACAACAGCAGTAATGCCACAACAGCTCATTATGAGCAGGCTGCCCAATGGATGGAAAAAGCATTTGAAGTAAGTATATGGCCACTGGCCAATAACATTGTGTACCTCGACGAGAAGCTTAAAATACTTGAAAAAGCCCAGGTGAACAGTCAGGAGATAACTGAGTTGAAAGAACGGATTGGTAGGTTGAAAGAAGAGGTGGGGATGTGAGATGAGAGGTGAGAGGTGAGCGATGAGTGATGAGGAGTGGGGCGATTAAAGTTTTTAAAAATCAACTCTTTCTTTTGGGAATAAATACATATTAACATGCTTTATATAATACCAATATGGTACGATATAAAGCATACTACGTATATCGACT
>JAKSBD010000597.1 GCA_022361295.1 Bacteroidales bacterium | reverse complement strand
GCCCAGTTACCTTCACCATCCTGCATTACATAAGCATCCTGATCATAGCCATCCTGCTTAATAGTTGATGTATTAGTCAAACCTGTACCATTCTGGTCTACCAGAGCAATATTAGTACCCATAACTCCGTCATTCTGAGTAATTGTACTTGTATTATTCACTCCTGTTTGAGTAGTGGCTTCCCAGTTTAAAACACCTGCAGTTCCTGTAACAGCTGGTCTTTCATGTACTGTTTTAGTAACTTTATCCGCTTTTACTGGTTCTGCATCCTGTCCAAATGCAACAATTGTCAACGCGCTTAACGCCACACTAAAGAGTAACTTTTTCATGATAATTTGTTTTAGGTAAAACATTAAAAATTTATATTTATTAATTCATTGAGTGTTTTCACACTTATTGCCGTATTGAAGTAACTATGATTGATGTGTGTCAATAGCAACTATGCTTAGGCGCACAACATCTTACAACTCAAATGCCAAAAGTCACATAGTCCTGATAAACTGATATTTAGCAAACTAAACGCCAATAACCCCCTTAACAAAACGACCACTTTCGGTCAGCGCATTAATGGCTTCAAAACTTCACACCTGCACATACAACTAGTTATGTGGACATTACAAAAAAAAGGAGGAAACATTATCGGATGACCTAAAATGGTCGGCTAATAATTTCAGCTTGGCCGACACATCAATCCAATAAAAACAACACCGCTCATCAAAAATGAAAAAATGGATAGAACAACCTAATTTAAAGATTAAAATGGAAATTTTGTTGACGAACAAACTTGCATAACTCAAACCATAAAATGTGTGTATTTTTTATCCCTTGAAAGGGAAAAAATTGAGACAAAAAAAAAGCGACCAAAAATGGTCGCCCCC
Source organism: Bacteroidales bacterium (assembly GCA_022361295.1). GTDB lineage: Bacteria > Bacteroidota > Bacteroidia > Bacteroidales > Marinilabiliaceae > Carboxylicivirga. The sequence continues at coordinate 5,709 of JAKSBD010000597.1, read as the reverse complement.
CTATTCTATTCCATGTTTTTTGAGCTTTCGATTAAGCGCCTGCCGTGTAATATTAAGCCTTTCGGCGGTATGGGTTTTATTATGACTACAGGCCTTCATGGCTTTAATAATCGTCTCTTTCTCTATTACATCCAGACTGTACTCCACCTCAACCGAGGCACCATTATTATGCTCTTCGGTAAAGTTCAGATGCCTGGCTTTAATAACATTTGAATCACACATTAAGATGGCTCGCTCAATCACATTTTTCAGTTCCCTGATATTACCAGGATAATGATGGTTTACCAATAGATTCATGGCCTTAGAGTGCATACTCACGATTCCTTTATTATGTGTTTCGGCAAAAAGGCGGACAAAATGATTGACCAGAACCGGAATATCTTCACTTCTTTCGCGAAGTGGAGGAATATGAATATGAAACGAATTCAACCGATGATATAAATCGAGACGGAATTGCCCGTCTTCAATCATTTGCTTCAAATCTTTATTGGTCGCACATACAATTCGCGCATTAACCGGAATAATATCATGTGAACCGATACGCGTCACTTTTCTTTCATCCAAAACCCTTAACAGCTTAGACTGCAAGGCCAGGTTCATGTCTCCTATCTCATCCAGAAACAAAGTACCGCCATTGGCTCGTTCAAACCAGCCTTCATGATTGGCCAGTGCTCCTGTAAAAGCACCTTTCTGGTAACCAAAAAATTCACTTTCAAACAGAGTGTCAGGTATTGCTGTACAATTAACCGGGTAAAATGGCGCTCCACTTCTGTCGCTCATACTATGTATACCTCTTGCAATTAACTCCTTTCCGCTACCGCTCTCACCTGTAACCATTACAGAAGTCATATCGGCCTGAGCAACCCGCTTCATCAGGGTATTAATTTCTTTTATAGGCTGACTGATACCAATAAACTCTATTCCCCAGTGAGCCTCAAATTTCTTGCGCGACTCCTCAAGCTGACGATCTACAACATAGTTCTTAACCCTAAACTGTTTATAACTTTCGCACTTTTCAATGGCCGCGCGCAACTCCTTAGCCCTAAACGGTTTTTCAATATAATCGCGAACACCCATTTTAAGCGAAGCAACTGCATTTTTAATACTGGCTTGCCCGGTAATAACAATTCCTTCTATCTCTGAATACTTTTCTTTTAAATCACGAAAGATAGACAGACCATCTCTGTCAATAAGGTTAATATCTAATATTGCCAAACGAGGCACTGAATCAATCTTTGTTTCTTTATATTGTATCCACGACTCAAACGCATATACATCTACGTTATCAAAGACAATACTGTCTTTAATTTCTTGCCGCAGCTCTGATTCATCCTCAAAAAGTAATATGGTATACTTCATTATTAATCTTTAATAAAAGACATTCACTTTGTTACTATTCTTTTTATATTCAATTGCACCAAAACCAACAAGTCACCTAACAGCCGGAAAGGACAATATTGTTTTAAAAAATCTTCCCTCTCTTGATTGCACTTCGATGGAGCCTTTCATCTTTCGCATCAGGTTATTGATTATAAACAGTCCCAAACCTGTTCCGCCCGTACTCTTCTTAGTGGTATAAAAAGGCTTAAACAAATTGCTTATCTCCTTTTCTTCTGCACCAAGACCATTATCAATAAATATAACTTTAACCAATTCGTCAGTTTTCTTGATTGATACCTTAAGTTTTGGCTTGAACCCCTGCTTTATCCTGGATTTCAATTGTAAGGATTGAACACTATTCATCAACACATTTACAAAGATCTGTTCCAGCTCATTGGCCGATCCTTCAATAAAGACTTCCTCAACATGCTTAACAACCAAAATTAAGCCCTTCACATGCATATAACTTATATCTTCCAATGCACAATTAAGAACCGCCTGAATACTTATGCACTCATCCTTCCGATCAGGCACCGATGAAAACTGTTTCATCTCATCAATAATGCCGCGCATACGTAAAATCTGACGTTGAATCTGCTCCGTTTTCTCAAGCAAATAGGACTCATTGACATCACCCATCTGCCACTTATCAAACATGTTGTCAATTTTAAGGCTCAAATGTGTCAAAGGCTGATTCAGTTCATGAAATATGGCCGACGCAATTTCTCCCAAAGACTCCAGTCTACTTTTCTTAAGCAATTTTAATTCATGGGCCTTATTAATCCTGAATTCATCCTGAATCTGCCTCCTCAGCTCTTCATTTTGATCCTCAAGATTCTGTTGTACTTCTATAAATTGAGTTAAATCCTTTACAGCAGCCAGATATTGCTCTTCATCTCCAACATTAAACGGAATTAAATTCAGCAGGAAAGTCTGGTTGTTTTCGGCTCCCTTGAAATGACAGAGAACAGCCCTGGAATTGGCATCAGACTCAATCATCTTCAGATAATCAAACTTCTCTGGCGACAAAACATTAGTCTTAATTATATCCTGAATATAAATGGGCTTAACAACTATTCTGCTTTCAAGGAAAAAATCGATGAAGGAACGATTTAAACTGGTTAGTTCACCATCTTTTTTAACCAGTGCAATTGGATAGGGTAACTTATCAATGGGAATGCCTCCATAAGTATCTTGCTGATGAAATGTACCAATTAATTCAACCTTATTATCAAAGTCTTTGAATTTACAATCAACCAGCTCAACATTTTCATCGCCGCACATAACTGATTCAAGTATGACTTCGTGGATTAAACGATCTTCCACAAACGAATCAAACCTGTCCTGCAATTGCTGTGGTAAAAAATCGTGAATATTAGAGCCTACAGCAAAAAAACCATTGTCAATTAGATCGCCATGCGATTTTATAACAACTCCGGTAGCATCCAACAAAAAGTAAAAGGCCTCCCTGTTAGCTATTTCACGATTAATAGTTTGCTGATTAAGATACATATATACGTTCCCACCTGATCAATGAACTAATAAAAGTATGGCGAATAATTAACTTTTTCAGCTAAAATTGATTTATGAACGTTTTGTAACGACTATCGTGTGAAATTTTTAGATAAACAGCCTTTAGTTTTCCACAAATGGTAATTTCTCAACCCAGCTTTTAATCCGAATATCTGTCAGATCAGGCTCATTATCTTCATCTAAAGCCAATCCAACCAATTCATTACCCACCTGCGCTTCCGATTCTGAGAAATCGTAACCATCGGCAGATATACTACCTACAACTTTCCAGCCTTTTTCGATCAGAAGTGTATATAACTTACCCATACCATTACAAAATGTATCCGGATAAGTGTGTTGATCGCCCAAACCAAATAGTGCAAACGTTTTATTGGTCATATCAAGCGACAAAAGCAAATCAACAAACAATTCAAAATCATCCTGTAAGTTGCCAACACCCCAGGTTGAAGTACCCAAAACAATATTATCGTACTTTACAATCTCCGATACGGTTAAATCATTTACTGCCAAGCAATCAGAGCCCGGAATGGCAGCATGTAGTTTTTCTGCCACAAACTGTGTATTACCCAATGATGAGCCGTAGAATATAGCTGTTTGCATAGTTTATTTTTAGAGTTTGGTAAATAAAACATGAGGGCGACAGAAAAGTTTACTTCTTACGGATAATAGAAATACCATCCCTAAAAGGTAAAATTACCTTTTCAACACGCCCATCTTCTTTAACCATCTTATTAAACTCCAAAATTTCCCTGGTGTAGGCATCGTTCGGATGTAATTCCTGCACCACTTTTCCATCCCATAAGATATTATCTGCCAGAATGAGACCTCCCGGATTAAGTTTATCGAAAATCAACTCATAGTATTTACGGTATTGTCGCTTATCACCATCCATAAATACCAAATCGTATGTTTTATTCAACTGAGGAATAATATCAATTGCACTACCTATGTGCAATTGAATAGACTCATTTAGTTTAGCTTTATTAATAAACCTTTGTATAAACTCTTCATTTTCATCGTTTATTTCAATGGTATCAATCATGGCACCCTCCTTCTGCAGCCCCATAGCCATGCTAATGGCCGAATAACCTGTAAAAGTTCCAATCTCCAACACATTCATTGGGTTTATCATTTGAACAAGCATCTTAAGTATTTTCCCTTGTAAGTGACCACTTAGCATACGAGGCTGCAACATTTGAATATGCGTTTGGCGGTTTAACTCCTGAAGAACTGGTTCTTCTTCATCGATATGGTTTAAAATGTATTGTTCGAGGTCGATTGAATGATCAGTCATTATTACTTATAAATTAAATAGGAAAGCTTATTAGGATTCAGAATTTCATTGGCCACATCTTGCAAATCGCTGGCCTTGATAGCATCAATCTTTTTGTAAATTTTATCGAGCGAATCAACCTGGTCGTACAGCAGGTAACTTTTACCCATTGATAACATCAGGTTCTCCCTGTTGTCAAATGATATGGTCATCTGCCCTTTCAATTGTCTGATGGCTTTATGCAACTGCAGACTTCCCAATGGTTTTTCACGCAATAATTTCAACTCGCAGTCAATAATATTAAATGAACGAATCAGGTTTTCTTCATCCGTTCCAAAGTAAATATTAAAAACACCGGTACCATAGTATGGCGCGTAACTGGACTCTACATTATAAGCAATGCCATTTTTTTCACGCAGTGCCATATTGAGGCGGGAATTCATCCCAGGCCCCCCAAGCAAATTATTCAGCAAATGTAAATGTAAGCGCTTGTTGTGCTGAAAGTCGTATGCCACATTCCCTATTATAACATGACATTGGTGCGTATCTTTCTCAATTGTTTGCGATTCGGGCACGTAAAGATTAACCGCAGGTCTGTCTAACTCTCTCAGGTTTTCAGGTTCTTCACCAAGGTATTTCTCGGCCCACTTAACAACTTTTTTGAAGGGTATATTACCCACCGAACAAAATACCATTTGATCAGTACTGTAGTTCGATTGCATAAACTGACGAATCATTTGCTCATCAAAAGCCTTCAGCCTTTCTTCTGTACCAAGTATATTGCGCCCCATCGGATCATTCTTATAGAGCATTTCTTCAAACTCATCAAAAATAAGCTCGGCAGGACTATCTTTATATGAATTGATTTCATCAACAATCACCTCCTTTTCCTTGGCCAGTTCTTTCTTGGGGAACGTCGAGTTAAAGGTAATATCATGAATCAACTCAATGGCACGCTCATAATCCTGCTTAAGAAAAGAAGCATATATACACGTTTCTTCTTTGGTTGTATAAGCATTTAACTCACCTCCCACATCGTCCAGGCGACTTAGTACATGATAGGCTTTTCGCTTCTTCGTACCTTTAAAAATCACATGCTCGATAAAGTGAGCCATTCCATGCTCTTCTTCTTTTTCATCGCGCGAACCTGTATTAATAATCAATCCGCAGTAAGCTACAGGCGACTTATCTTGCTTATGTATGATGCGAATTCCATTTCGCAAAGTAAATATTTGATAATCCATTAATTTTTTTTGAGGGTGCAAAAATACTAAACATCAGGCAAATTCACACACTGGATAAAAAAAAGCAACATTAAAATTGTAAAAATGTTTTTGCGGTATAAAATCTTTGTCTATATTTGCACTCGCATTTCGGAAGAGATGTTACCACAAGCCCCGATACGCGGGGATTTTGCTAAGATTGGTGCCATAGCTCAGTTGGTAGAGCAACGGACTGAAAATCCGTGTGTCCCTGGTTCGATTCCAGGTGGCACCACCAGTCGTAAGGCTGATTTTAGGGTT
>JAKSBD010000253.1 GCA_022361295.1 Bacteroidales bacterium | reverse complement strand
TATTCAGAATCAAAGTGAGTTAGATGCGTATTTGCCAACTTATGATATAGCTGGCGATAAAGACAAGATTGGTGTTGGTGATGTGCGATTTGCAGATACTAACGGCGATGGCGTAGTAAATGAAGATGACCGTAAATTAATTGGAAAAGGTACACCTGACTGGACCTATGGTATCAACATTGATGCAGAATACAAGAATTTTGATTTGACAATGTTCTTCCAGGGTGCAATTGGTGGCGATATCTTTGATTATTCCACTCGTAATGACATTCCACGAATGAATTTACCTGGTTTTATGCTTGATCGTTGGACAGGTGAAGGAACTTCAAATAACCTCCCAAAACTTTCAACAAAATCATATGGATATAACTGGAAGGCTTCTGACCTGTATGTAAAAAGTGGAAACTACATTCGCCTAAAGAATATTCAATTAGGTTACACAATTCCACAGTCCATATTAAGCAATAATTACATTCAGCGATTCAGAGTATTTGTGTCGGCCGAAAACTTGTTGACTATTGCAAGTTACGAAGGCTTTGATCCGGAGATTGCTTCAGGTGAATATACAAGTATTGGTGTAGACCGCGGTATTTATCCACAGTCAAGAACAATTTCAGTAGGTGCTAACATTACTTTCTAATCTGTAAGAATTTAATATCATGAAAAACTATATAAAAGGAATATTCTTCGCAATGCTTGTAGTCTTAACAGCTTGTGGCGATGATTTTCTAACAGTTCAGCCAACATCAAATCAGGAAACAGGGGGGCCGGCGACAGAAGGTGCCATTATGGCTAACCTGGGTTCGTGTTATCAGATTTTACTATTCGATAGTTATGCGGATTATAACTATAATAGTGTTGTATTTATGTCTGACATCATGTCCGATGACGTTTATAAAGGAGGAGGTAGTGCAGGTGATCAGGCTGTATTATACAGTATCTCACAATACAGTGCCTCTGCTACAGAAACACCCGCAGGTTTGTGGAATATTTACTTTAGTGGTTTAAATCGTTGTAATAATGCGATAGCCGCTTGTGAAAATGCAGTTGATGTAGATGAATCCACATTAGCTCAGTTAAAAGCTGAGGCACATTTTCTTCGTGCCTACTATGTACATTGGTTATGGAAATTCTGGGGAAATATCCCATACTTTGAAACAGAGTTGGAGGCCCCTTACATGGCACCTCAATTTACTGCCGATCAGATTTATGCTGAAATCATTGAAGACCTGGATTTTGCCATTAATGAAGGTGGATTACCAATGCGTACTGATGAAACAACACATGGGCGGGCTACTTTAGCTGCTGCTATGATGCTTAAGGCGCGTGTTGTTATGTATCAGCAAGATGAAACACGCTATGGTGATGTAATGGCCGATATGCAACGTATTACTACAGAAGGAGGCTTTACATTACCTGATTTTGCTTCAATCTGGGATAGAGAAGGAGAGTTTGGAAACGGTTCTATTTTTGAAGCCAACCACTTACCTGAAGGTAAAGACTGGGGCGAAGCATGGACTGGTTTTGGTACGAACTTACCTGAGTTTATTTCTCCAAATGAACTTAAAGGCGAAGATTTATTGTCTGGGAGTGATGAATATAAAGGGGGTTGGGGATTCGGTCCCGTTCGTACTGAAACAGTGGCTATTTTCGAAGACGATGATAAGCGTTTGGCTGCTTCAGTAAACCAATACGCTGCCGGAACCTTTGTAGAACGCTTCCAGAATACAAATTACTTCATGGCCAAATATGCCGCCCGTGAAGATTATAATGATGCTCCTTTCGGAGAGTCGTTAAATTATGAAAACAATGTACGTATCTTCCGCTTTGCTGAAACATTATTGAACATTGCTGAATTGGAGGTAGTGCATGGTGTTGCAGCCGGTGCAAAAAGTGCTCAAAGCGCATTGGATGATATTAGAACGAGAGCTGGTTTAGGTTCTGTTTCTGCTACTACAGATAATATAAAGCTGGAGCGTCGTCGCGAATTTGTCGGTGAAGGTATCCGTTATTGGGATATAGTACGTTGGGGAGATACAGATTTATTAACTGATAACATTCCTGATTTCTCATCAGAAAGAAGCTGGTCAGTAAGTAAAAAACATTTACCAATTCCACAAGCGGAAATTGACAGAACTGAAGGTGACTTTAAACTTGTTCAGAATCCTTATTAATCAAGTTTGTGTTAAATCCTCTAAAAATGAATACAATGAAAAATATTATAAAATCAGGTATCAGCTTATTAATGGCAGTCATGTTGTTAGTTAGTTGTGATCCGAATGAGTTTGATAAGTCTGGATTAGGGCTTGAGAGCGCGCCAACAGATGAGTCCATGAGTTTTACCATTACTCCAAAGGCTGATGATCCGTTTCGATTTACGTTAACCAATAATACACCAACTGAAGGTAGTGTTTTGATTAGCTGGAGCTTGGGAAATGGAACTGTATTGCAGGGAGAGCAGGTAGAAGCATATTATCCACTTCCGGGAACATATGATTTAACATTAACCATTACCGCAAATAATGGTCAGGCAACATCTAAAGTTGAGCAAGTAACACAAACAGAAACAGATTATGCATTTCTTGATAGTCCTGTTATCAATTTTTTATCGGGTGGT
>JAKSBD010000287.1 GCA_022361295.1 Bacteroidales bacterium | reverse complement strand
AGCTGTTCTTACCAATGCAGTAGCTGTTCTTACCAATGCAGTAGCAGTTTTTACCAGTGCAGTAGTAGTTTTTTTCAATGTCATATCAGATTCAGGAAACAACAGTATTATTCTATCGTGTGCATTACCTTTTCGTCGAATTGATAAAAACATTTTATGCACTTACATATGCATTTTATGCCAGGACTTTCTTAATCAACAAATCCCTTAGTTATTTCAATGCCAAACTTTTTGATTTTACGTTTAAGGGCATCCCTGCTAATGCCTAATAAAGAAGCTGCGCGCGTTTGATTAAAATCTGTTTCTTTTAATGCGGCTTCTATTAATTGTACTTCATTAGAATCAAGATTCAGATTACCATTATTAGATGCGACTGAGCTTCCGGCATCCTCACCCCTAAATGGAAAATCTTCGGGCAGTAAACTATCGTTATCGGATAAGATCATTGCCCGTTCCACCATATTTCTCAGTTCACGCACATTACCCGGAAAATGATACTTCTGCAACTTATTAACCAAAGCTGTTGAAATTGAAGGAGCCTTCTTACCTTTCTTCTTCGCTATACTGGTGACAAAGTGCTCCAACAAAGGACGTAAATCTTCAGGGCGTTCGCGCAAAGGCGGAATATTGATTTCAATTGTATTTATACGATGAAATAAATCAATACGAAACTGCTTTTCTCCTATTAACTCTTCAATATTTTTATTTGTAGCAGAAATAATACGCACATCCACCGGAATCTCTTTATTACTTCCTACTCGTTTAATTCGGTTCTCTTCGATAGCACGCAATAATTTGGCTTGAAGAGCATAAGGCATATCTGCAATTTCATCCAGAAATAAGGTGCCTTTATTAGCCAGTTCGAAGTAGCCCTTTTTCTCATCCCGGGCATCGGTAAAAGCACCTTTAACATGCCCAAAGAATTCACTTTCAAGCAAAGATTCTGGAATAGCTGAACTATTAACAGGTGCGAACACTTGCTTTTTTCTGGGACTACCAAAATGAATTATTCGGGAAATAATTTCTTTACCCGTTCCGTTTTCTCCTGTTACTAATACGTTAACATCTCCGTCTTCGGCAGCCTTAAGAGCCATTTTAAGTACCTTTTTAATCTGCTCACTCTCACCAACAAAATCCTTCTCAATCATGCCTTCCAGCTCCTTCGACACCAAAACACCCCTGTTTTCAGCAGCTTCCAGTTTCGATTGCATCATCAGAAATTTCTCAGTCCGTTCAATTGCCAATTGTATATCCATTATTTGAAATGGCTTACGAATAAAGTCTGATGCACCTTGTCGCATAGCCTGAATCACCATGTCCATATCACCATAGCCGCTTATCATGATGATTTCGAGTGTAGGATATTCAGCCTTTACCTTTTGGAGAATATCAAGCCCGTTCATTCCCGGAAGCATCACATCTAAAATCAACACACCAGGTCGCTCTTTTTCCAATACTGTAAAACCATCATTAGGTGTATTGGCAGTAAACACCTTGAATTTTCTTTTTTCAAGATGATATTTCAGCTTCTCCGTGATTCTGGATTCATCATCCAGTATAAGTACTTTTAAATCGTTCATTCGTTATTGATTTCTATATATTTTCGGCTAATGGCAGTATTACCAGCATTGACGTCCCTTTTCCAGACTCACTTTCAACCTCAATCCGTCCACGCATTTCTTTTATCAGGCTATAAGAAATTGACAATCCCAGCCCGGTTCCTTTGCCTAACTGTTTACTGGTTACAAACGGTAAAAAGATATCTGTTTTACGATTTTGAGAAATACCAACACCATTATCTTTTATTTTCAGATACACATTTTCATTCTGATAATAGGTTTGGATTTCGACTTCCATTTTCAAATCAGGCTCATTCAACTTTCTCTCTTCAACAGCATCTTTTGCATTGGACAATAAATTATGAATGACCTGTTCTAATTTGTGTGGATTACCCAATACACAGGGCAAATTATCAGACAAAACCATTGATAAATTAATATGATGATTGGCATACTGACTTCCTATCATAGAAGAAGCAGCCCTTACACAATCACTAACATCAAACTCCTCTTCCACTTCATCTTTCTGTCCACTGCTAAAAATACGGATATGATCCACAATCTGGCGCACCCGCACAATGTCTTCAAATATTTCGTTCACCGACTTGTTTAAAAATCCGGCATCCACATTATCTTCTTCCAATTCATATTTAATGCTTTCGGCCGATAATGATATGTTTTGAACGGGCTGATTAATTTCATGTGCAATACCGGCAGCCAATTCTCCCAAAGATGTTAAACTGCTTTGATGCATAATAATCTGCTGCTGCTCCTCTTGTTTCTTCAATGCTTCGGCAATCCGTTGTTCCAGGTTTTTATTCTCCTGCCCTTTTAAGTAATAGCGGTAATAAGTTACAAATACCAGGATTGAGATAATCAGAATGGTAAAACCAAATGATAAACGCCAGCGAATCAGGTTCTCTTTCTCCAGCTCCAAAAGGTAATTTTTGTTCTTGGTCTGCAATATCTCATTCTCACGTTGTTTTTCTTCAAGGGCTTGAAGCGCCATTGCATCAACAAAATTGGTGATGTTTTCTTCCATTACCATTGTTTCAGATAAATCTGAATGTTGAATCCTGTATTCGTAGGCTTTTTTAAAGTTTCCAAGTGCCTCATACGCCTCTGATAGCACGAGGTAATTGTCACGAAGTAACTCATTTGCTTCGGCCAGTTTAGCCAGGCGTACACTTTTATTATAGCTTCTTATGGCCGAATGGTATTTTCCCTCTTGCGCTTCAATCATACCAATACGCATCAGGCTCATGGCCGCCTCCCAGTGTCCGTTTTGTTCAATTTGCATTTCCAGCGCATGCCGGTAATAAAGCTGCGCCTGTTGCAACTCTCCCATTGAATAGTATGTATTAGCTATATTGCTCAATACAATTGAGATATTTCGTTCATCGCCCCTCTCCTCCAGTATTTGCTTCATGCGGGTAAAATAGATAAGAGCGGTATCATATTCTTTCTGGAAAAAATATATCTGTCCTATCTGATCCAACAAGCGAATGACCTCACCCTTGGAGTTATCTCCTTCACCTTCCTCCACAATCTTAAGCGCTTCTTCGTAATAATGCAAAGCCTTGGAGTAGTCGGTAATATTCTTATACACATCAGCCATATTTTTGCAGGTTTCTGCCACCTTATCCCAGTTTTTTTCTTTGATGTAAAGGTTTAAGGAACGCTTGTAATTTTTCAGGGCTTTTTCAGACTGGTTTAACCTGAAATAGGTTGAAGATAAAGTTGACATACTCTGGTTATCTCCAATTGACCGGTAGGCTGATAACGATTTTCGATATGAATCTTTTAAGCGTTCATAATCATTGGTAAAATAATATCCCATGCCCAGGTTGGTATAGGCTTCGGCCTTGCCGCGTGTATCATCTATCCGAATGGCGATTTGTAAAGCCTGTTCAGCATATTTGATGGCTTTTTGCGGATCATCATACATTTTAAGCTTGGATAGCTTATTGTTAATGAGTACTTTTTCTTTGTTTGATGCATTTTTTAATTTATCAAGCATTTCCTGTTCTGTCTCCACCTGACTCCAAACCAGATGGGGAAGTACCAAACAAAACAGCAGTACAAATATTCGTTGAAAACTCCGCTTAAAATTACTCATGTGGTCACTGAAAGGTTATCGTATCTCGTTTAAAAGTAGAAAAGATTTTGCAATATATAACTGTTGAACCATTAAATCGTTGAGTTGAGAAAATGTCAAAGCCATGAAAAGCCTTAGATTAATGACATTGTTTACACAGTAGCGGTGCCATAATCAAATGTTTTTGGCTTCCCTCATTTGGAAATGGGCCATAAACCAATGTTTTTGATTCCGCATTTTGAAAGGAGTTATAAACAAATGTTTTTGAGCTTTCATCTAAACCACCCCTTAGTCACTGTTTTACAATTATTAACACAGCGATTTTTATCATGTTTTTTGACATACATTGTCATTGTTTGAAAATGAATCGGCGTTTATTTTTGCCGCGATTTTATCAACTACATTATAGGGAACAGAATGAAAAGAATTGTATTAATAGCTATAGCTGCTTTTATGGTTGCACAGTTAGGTGCGCAAAACACGCTAAGTGTGGATTGGGGAAACACAACCAATTACCTGGCCCATGGCCGTACACTTAGTGCCAACCAGGCTTGTTTTCAGCCAGGACTTTATTACTCTATTAATAAGGGTCCAACTATTATGGCATGGTTTAGCTTGCCTTATGATCGTGAATTTTCTGCTTTAGATGAATGGGATATTATTGTTGACCATAAAATCAACCTGCTTGATCCTGAAAAAAAATGGAATATCAACGTCCATGGCTATGTCAACTACTGGTATCTTCCTGTTAATAATGAGTCTGACATTCAAGACTACTACCAGGGAATGAAATACAACGCTGGTATTCACTTTCCATTTTTAGTTTCTGAGAACTCTGACTTAAAGATTACCACCGGATATGACTTCTATTATTACCATCAGTTAGGTCGTGATATGGGTATCAGAGCTGCTGGCATTCATGAGTTTTTAATAAAATTTAACAAAAAATATAAAAAGGTAAATTTAGAAGCTAAGTCAGTGATTAGCAACAACCAAGGAGCAGTAAGCAATGCTATTGATCCGGGCTGGGGCTTCTTTTCACAACATTTGTCATGTTCATTTGATGTGAAGCTGGTAACTTTGTCTACCAGTGTAAACTACCAAAGAACATTAGATGCATTATTACCAACAGGAATAGATAAAAATCTAATGTGGGTATCTCTTAATATCAGTAAGAGTTTTAAGTTGTAATTTCTTTTCATACCTAGCAAAGGTTAGGTTAATAATGGTGATAAAGGTGTAGAGTTGGTTCTGGCGAGCCAACTCTATTTTTTTGTCCACACCTGAGCAACCAATATCTGCAGAAAATCACGGGTATAATAATCATCATCCACTATTTCGTCATCATAAACGATAATATCGAGGTCTATTTCCCTTGGCCCAAATTTAGGTCTGCTTCTATCGCGTCCCAGCTTATCTTCAATTTCCTTTAGTTTTGTTTTCAATTGAGGCTCAGAGAAGGGCACTTTCATAAGGATCACGCTATTTGAAAAGTCATCCTGATCAGTAATACCGATTGGTTTTGTCACGAGAATTTTAGATTCTTTCAACACTACACCAATCCCTTTGAGCTCGTAAACAGCTTTAGGTATATTTACCTTTGCCTCAATATTAGAGCCTAATCCGATTACAACCAGCGTATCCATAATTATTTCGATTCAGACAGGCTAATGGAAACACTTTCGGAGAAACGTAAAGCGTGGAGTTTGTCAATTTCAACTTCAGCAGACTGTACACGCTCATAGCTCATTATTGTATTAAGAACCATGCGGGCCATTGCTTCAAGCAAGTTAAATTTGCTATGCTCAACTTTATCTATAATTTCTTTGGTTATGGTACGGTAATCAAGGGCATCTTCAGGCTTATCAGAAACTTCCTCTTCGCCAGATTGATATTTAATTGTGATATTCAGCATTAAATCCTGCCGTTTACCAATTTCATGCGGATTAAAGCCAACATAACTTCTTAAAAGCAGATTTTTTATCCTTAGCGTTCCCATAGTGTATTAATTGGTTTAAGGATAAAACGAATTACTATGTCAAATGTTGACCAGAGTCGCAGTAGATTATCTGACCGGTCATATTTTTGTTCTTTAAAATAAATTCAACAGAATCCGAGATGCTTGATAAAGCCACCTGAGATTGTAAAGGAGTATTTTTGACCACATTATTAAAATATGCTGCGTCTTTTCCATCCGGTGGCAAAACGGGACCAGGTGCTATACCATTGGCACGTATTGCCGGTGCCCATTCCCTGGCAATCATTTGGGTATAATCTGCCAATGACTTTTTCGACAACAGATACATACCATGCGTAGATTGGTTTGTTTTAATGGCTGTATCCAGAATGGTGATAATATTTCCTTCACCTCCCTGCTCACGAAATACTTTATCAATCATCATTGGCGAAAACAGGTGTATTCCCATCATGCGTTCCATATCCTCCTCTTGTGTAACACCAATGCTTTTGTTTAAATAAAAGCTTGCATTATGAATGATAAGATCAGGTAAACCACATTTCTCAAATGCTTGTTTAAATTGAGCAGCAACAGTTCTCCACTCAGCCAGGTCACACTGAACTATCTTAAACACCTGATCCGGGTACTTATTTCTGAGTTCTGATAACAATTCTTCACCTTCGCTAATGCTATGATTGACATGCAAGATCACATCAAAACCTTTACTTGCCAGATGGTTTGTGAGATGATGCCCAATGCGTTTGGCTGCTCCTGTTATCAATGCTTTCATTACGCGTAAATTAGTGCCACAATCTTCTCTAACTCCTGTTTATCTATCTCATCAAAAGTATTAAACTCTTTACTATCGACATCTAAAACAGCTACTACTTCCTTATCCTGGTTGAAAACAGGTACAACAATTTCTGAATTTGTTGCAGATGAACAAGCAATATGTCCTGGAAATTCATGTACATTTGGTACTACTACAGTTTCTTTACGATTTATGCCGGCCCAGCATACGCCTGTATCCTTCTTTAGCTTTAAACATGCAACAGGACCTTGATAAGCACTTACCAGTAATTCGCCATTTACTAACTCATAGAAACCCGTCCAGTAAAAATCAGTAAACTTATGATGCAATATTGCGTTGATAGTGGCCATGCGCGAAGCTGGGTTATCAGTTGCTTCAATTAACTGCTTAATTTGCTCAAATATGCGCTGATAGCGCTTTATTTTACTTTGTTCTTTCATGTGTTTAAATATATTTTTCAATGGTCACATGGAACTCACAAATAAATTTAATCATCCTCCTGTGAGTCAATTTGGATAATCAAATTTGCATGTTCGTTTCATACTGTAATACTTATAGCTTATTTGTGTGATTTACGCTTGAACACTATCATTCTTTTGATCACATATACATAAAAACCGATGCAATTTACGAAAAATTACATCGGTTAATATGAAGTTGTTTAAAGCTACATTGAAAATCTGCGAGTAACATCTTGATTCCATTGGCTTCTGCTAATTTTTATTACGTGGCTTAGGCTCCCGTTAGAAAACGGGACAAGTTATGCAATTAAAAATTGAGCCTTTCCATTGATAAACAATACGTCACTATCGAAATTCCCCTACAACATTAAACAACTTCATTCTATTTCGATCTATCACTACTTATCTTTAAGCATTTCCTGCAACTTTTTACGTGTAAAGAAAATTCTGCTTTTTACTGTTCCAATTGGCAGATCCATTTTTTCTGCAATTTCCTTGTATTTAAATCCTTGAGTATGCATTTTAAACGGTATCCTGAATTCATCGTCCAACTTTTCAACTTTTGAATTCATTTCCATTACCGCATAAACGTTTTCTGGCGTTTCGGATGCGTAATTCTTTTTATAGGCTACACGAATGGCATCATCTGTACTATCAAATGTATTTCTCGTTTTCTGATCGCGACGATAGTTATTAATAAATGTGTTCTTCATAATGGTGAACACCCAGGCTTTAAAATTGGTATTATTAACAAACTGTTCACGGTAAGTCAAAGCTTTCAACGTGGTTTCCTGAAGCAAATCACGAGCATCGTCATCATTTGCTGTTAAGCTCAATGCAAAATAAAGCAGCTTATCCTGCATGCTTAATAATTTTTGGTCAAACTGAACTGCGGTCATATCGTTGTGTTTTATTTCGTTGCAAAATTGTTGAACAAATATACACTAAAAGTAAGTTTCTTCCAATAGTTTCGGATGTTTTTATCTTTTATTAACAAAGTATTCTAAATAACTCCCCCTATAAACCACTGATTAACAGTGATTAAAACCCATATCTGATGTTCAGTATAAATTACAGTTCTTCACAAACATGCTTAAACAAAAAAGAGGTGCAAAAGCACCTCTTTTAGTCATATTGTTTTGTGTCTTAACGACAAACAATCTTCTTCTTATAAACTTTACCATTAACAGTAACGGTCAGAATCATTGTTCCTGAGCCATTTTGACCTAACTCAACCGTTTGATTCCAGTAGTTAGTATCTTTGTAGTAATCTCTTACAACAACAGCTCTTCCGGACATATCATAGATGGTCACATTAACTGCTCCCCTATCTTCTGAATCCAGTTTCAACTCAATATAATCACTTGCAGGATTAGGCCCTACAGTAAATGTTGCTTCAGACTCCATATCGCCCTCAACAGCTGTACCGGTTTCTTGTATAATAAGATCATCGATGACCCAGCCATAACCTGTAGCATTAGCATCTGAATATAAACGGAAACGTATCAGGATTACGTCGCCGGTTGTAAATTCACCTGTGGCATGTAAATTAATCGAATGCTCGACGAATAAATCAGAGGACGATGGTGCATCATTAATTGCGTCATAATTATTACTAGCACCCGCAGCATCTTGCCATTTATCAGATTTGCTAACATCATAACCATCTGCTAATGGTATCCAGTTAATACCATCTTTTGATCCTTCTATAACTGCATAATCCCAAAACTTTTCGTCGCCAAATTGTGTGCCGGGATCACCTGCTTCAACAAAAGCAATATCCCTGTATGAAAGAATGGCTTTATTTTCTTCGAGAACCTCAATTGGATAACTTAGAACATAAGTCAATTGGGTAGCCTCTTCATATGGATGGTTGGTATGAATGGCCCAATCATTAAATAGTTCTTTTGATATTTTAAATGACGCTCCACTAAAGTCATTTCTATTGGTTGTAAAAGTATTCATGTATTTTTGGACCGTCTCATTTAAATCATAATTATCTACAGTTATAAAATCTGAATTAGCTTCCTGCATATCAACCTTTGCTTTTACCTGAATACCTATAGTTGTATTATTAGATGCAATGCTGATCTCATCACTTAACTTACCTACAGTCGTGTTATTATATGTTTTTTCAAGCACATCATCCACATATAGTTCAATGGCATCATATGCTTGTTCCGATACGATCTCTATTGCAATATTACCTTGTGGATTTTTACCAGCCCTTAAACCTGGTCTTTTAATATCGCCGTCCGGTAATTCTGGAATATCAACGGTCCACACACCTCTACCATGCGTACCAACAACAACCTGCTGACCGTATATCCTCATATCCCAAATACAAACAGCTGGTAAGCCATTATCAGCGAATAACCATGTAGAACCACCATCAGTAGATTCAAACAATCCTATTTCTGTTCCAACCCATATAACGTCGGTATTGTGAGGCATCACAATTAAGCTAAAAACAGCTACATTAGGAAATCCATTTGAACTGCTCCCATTGGTTCCAAAGCCAGATAATTCAACCCATGTTTCACCCAGGTCTTCTGTTT
>JAKSBD010000503.1 GCA_022361295.1 Bacteroidales bacterium | reverse complement strand
TGGGTATGCCAATGTCACGCTCATATACCCCAATGTCACGCATGGGTAGGTCAATGTCACGCTCATATACCCCAATGTCACGCATGGGTAGGCCAATGTCACGCTCACATACCCCAATGTCAGGCGTAAATAGCACATCTACAACGCTGTCGCACGAGCAGGTTCTACTGATTACCTGTCTTAAAAAAGGAAACCAGCTGTTTAAATTTCTGCGCCTGGAACTTGAGTTCTTCAGCATTGCCGGTTAGTTCCTCAGCCGTTTCGGCATTAACTTGTGTTGATCGGTTTAACTCTGATAGTACCGAATTGATTTGCTCAGATCCAACATTTTGTTCATTACTGGCGGTATATACCTCCTGCATTAACCTGGCCGCCGTTTCTATTTCAGGCAGGGTTTCAGAAACAAGCTTAACAGCCTCCTCCGAAACCTCAACACTTGAACCGGATAGTTGAATAATTTCGTCAGCGGCACTTTTACTCATTTCAGCCAGGTTTTTTACTTCATTGGCAACAACTGCAAATCCACGCCCGGCAGCACCGGCACGAGCCGACTCTACCGCTGCATTCAATGCTAATATGTTTGTTTGGTTGGCAATGTCGTTTATAACAGAAATCTTACTTGAAATACCTTGTATGGCATTTAAGCTCTTATCGGCCGAATTACCCACATCAATCATAGACTTAGCTGCCTTAGCCGCCCTGGAGCGGGTTTGATCAGAGTTGGCTGTGTTTTGCTGTATCGATCCCAGCATTTCCTCCATTGAGGCAGATACTTCTTCAAGTGAACTGGCTTGTTCGGTTGCAGCTTCAGACACTCTGCCCGAACTCACACTCAGCTCTTCGCTTGCCACAGCAATATTATTGGCCCCCGATGTTATAGCAGTAACAATATTTCTGATGCTTTCGGTCATTTGTTTAAGACTGCCTGCAATTTCTCCCAGCTCATCCTTACTATCCACGTCAATGTCAACAGTTAAATCGCCATTAGCAATCCGTTTGCTGGTTTTTAGTATACCATCAAATGACCTATTAATTCTTCTGATAATTACCAGGCTTATTAATATTGCTAAAACAGCGATACAAACACTAAATGCAGATATTTGAAAAACAGAAGACTTTACGCTTTTGTATACAGGTTCCATACTACTTGAGACAATAAATAATCCTCTTATTTCACCTTCGTGTATCGTATTCTGATTTTGGTTTTGATTATGACAAAATGCACAATTCAATTCATCACTGTAATAGACCGGACGAATAATTCGCATCTCATTACTTTCCTCATCAAAAACCTTAAGTGACTCAAGGTTTTGATCACGCAACATGTTTTCATATTCAACCTCTTCTTCTGTGGCCGTATGATTTTCATTAAGGGCATCTTGCGAAACTATTCTGAATGTATACGCTTCTTTAAGCATATCATCGGTCTCATGCAAGTTATCTTCCGACATACTTCCATCTGTATGATACCTTAGGAAGTGCATGGTATATAAATCAAGAATAGAATTGCTCTTGTTTTCAAGATCATCAATCCCCTGATTGTAGATCCTCAGCGACGAGATAATAAGAGCAATAGCCCCACAGGAGAATACAGGCAAAATTACCAGCAATAATAGTTTTCTTTTTAGTGACATGGGTTTGGGGTTAAAAGTAAATATTGAGTTTTCGGCAGGAGGTTAGTCTGCAGGCGCGGGTCAGGTCTTCAGCATAGTCTTTAAACCCGGATTATGTATTAAAATGTCGTCATGAACATTGAAAGTGCAATTATTGCGATAAGTGAAAGCAGTGTCAAGTTTACTTGGGCAATGCTGAACGAAGCAATAATCAGAAACTAATAAAACAAGGTTTCATCGAAACGAGGCATAGTCCAGATAGCTATCGGGATTCAGTCAGTTGAGATGAAACAACAAAGCGACTTGTTTTGAAGTAATTTCAATGTGTAATAGATTTTCTAATGCATATGGCGGGTTAAATATTGGTCAATAAAATTGGTATATAATATTGTCCTCTTTACTGTTCACGAAGTGATTTTACATAGTTTACCACTGCCCATTTGGTTTCTTCAGAAGGTATAAGCTTCATAAAATCAGGACGGTCAGCTATGCCGACAAAAGACAGATAGTATAATTCTCCATCATTATATTGCTTCATGTAATCAGCCGAAAGGTCGCCGGGAGCGGTTTTCATATTTTTAGCCATTACACCATCACCTTTGCCTTTTTTCCCATGGCAGGAAACACAATGACGGTTGAAATTTCTCAGGCCAATCATCTTTAAGGAGGTATCTCCTTCATAAGGATTTTCCTTGGTTTTATATTCGGCCGGAACCTCTTTTTTGGTATTCGTTTTACTATCCTGTTCTCCAACAAATGACATTAGCATCGTTGCCATAAGAGCCAGGATTGACAGTTTTGAGATTAACTTTTTCATATTGTATAGATTTACTTAGTTAAAAGAAATTATATAAACGGGTTATTGTAAAACCAAAACGAATTTCACCATCACGAATTCTATTACGGTTAAAAAGCATATTATGTTGCGGCAGAAAGCCTTGCGAGGATGTTATATACAATTGAAACACGTGGGCACTGGTTCGCATTTCCCAACCCAATCCTATATTTGGATAAGGATGATCAACTATTTCACTGTGTTCAGAAATATCTTTTAATTCAAGTGGAACATCACATTGGAACATGATGGCATGTTTGTAATTAATGGTTATACGGCCATTTAAGCCAACAGCAATTTTATCATGGTCGACTCCCGCTTCTGTTGCATTATAATGCGAAAAGCTTGCATTGGCCTGTATGCTGGCTACCTCTCCAAATTTTCGTCCAACTATTAACTGTCCAAAATAAGACATGCGATCCGAGAATTCATATTCCGTTCCGAAAACTTCATCTTCACGACCATCAATGGCGGCATTACCATAAAAACCTAGGGCCACAGGAATTGTATTTTTACGTGTTTGCTCCAGTATGGTATACTTTAGAGAAAAATCGCTGTACATTCTTGACAGGTGCAAGCCATAACCAACCTGCATGTTTTTTATTGGCACATAGTTAATACCTGTTCGAATGAATGCACCGGGAGAGTAAATTCCAAATACATCTTTAATACCATTATCCATGTTCCCGAATTTATGTTGGATCATGAATTCAAATGTCTTTTTTACAGGAATAAAAGTGGTTTGGTTGTCAATAATATAACCGCTTAGAAATGGTTCAATAACGGGTTGATCTTTTTCAACAGTCTGGATGGATTCATCATTTTGCCCATATGCCTGTAGCAAAATTATTAAAAGCGATAGCAGGGTAATGATCTTTTTCATGTACTGGATTTGTTTGGTTCGTATAAGTTGTTCATATCACACAATTAAGAGTTAGTAATGTATGATATTGAGGATAGGAAATATATTTATGGAGTTGTGCCGAAGTTAATGTGAAAGATGAAGAATAGTCTTCAACAGCAAAGCAGCCGGCCCCGATATTTTGTTTATTCAGCAAACAGGAATCTAAACAATAAATAAAATAAGGCACCACTTCATCAAAAATGGATGGGTACAATTGGACAAAAATATTCATCCGCAAATTATGTATAGGTTTTGTTTAAAAGCTTATAGTAATAATAGCGATAAAAGCAACAACTTGAAAATGAATTCAATGGAACATATCAACAGGTAACAGTTAAGAAACAATAAAACATTGAATCTGTGAATTTTAGACCTTGTTTAAGAAGTCAATTGTAATTTAGATTGAATAAAACAAGCAGCTTTAATCAACCAGGCATAAATAGTAGATTATCTGCAACATAGAAGCTTCTACTTCAAATAGAAATATGAATAGCTTATAAAAAATAATTAGATGAGCTGTAAAACATAACACACTAATAAAAGGGCTGTTATGAGTCGTAAGAGGTTTGATATAAGGATTTACAATGTCAGTTATAGCACCTTATCTTTTACTTCTGCTTTGTAACTCCGGCCAACAGGCAGGGTATGATTACTTACACTTATTTCACTTAATCCGGCACTGGTTATTTTTTGTGTATTGATAATATATGAGCGATGAATACGAAGAAAAGTACCGGGAAGACGGTTATATATGTGACTGATCTTCTCCTTACTTGATACTTTATCATCCCTGGTATGAACCTGAATATAATCAGACAAACTTTCGATGTACAGGATTTCGTCATATGGGATTTTAAGTAATTTACGATTAGCCTTTAATTCAAGCACTCCGGCCACTACCTTTTTATTCTCCTTATTCAGGTGTTCAATAAGCAATTGTTTTTCCTTTATTTGCTTGATCATTAGGATTATTGACCCCATGATAACTAACAGATAAAGAATAACAGCCAGCAATACTGTATCAGAAGCATTGGGTGCCATAGGATGAAAACTATATTGCCCCAGGAAAACATAGGAATACATCAAAACTATCGACTCAAGGTACAATGAAACGATTATCGTATACACAGTGTATAAAGTAAACCTGAGATGCCTTTTCTTCAATAAAAATGTTGGCACAAGATGGTAATTAAAGAAGTACGATGTACCTAAAACGATTGGCATGAGCATGCTGATAAAGTAAAATGCAGCAACGCTATTCGCCCATTTCTGACCAAAAACAAGCAATAGTATTGCCAGAACAAAAAGCCAGTAAACAAGATGATAAATTGGATTTGATGATTTAATCTTCATGCCGGTTAATTTATATTCTATCGGAATTAGAGCCTAAATTTGAGCAAAAAATAGAAGAATAAATACTTTAGTCGACAAACAACAACTTTCAAAACGGATACGACCTTGTTTCAAACATCTGTTAGCCTTTACTTTGTACTATCTGTTAATCATTAACTACCTGAAGAAGTCGACTTAAATCATTTTAGTGATTAATTAACTATTAACATTAAAAAAAGAAACAATGACGGATTTATTTTTTCAAGGAGGCCCCTTGTTTATGGGCATACTAACATTGCTTTTATTAGGTTTATCAGCATGGATGATTTACCATTTTTTGAGGTTTATCAGGTCCAATGTAGCTGATTCTAAAACTGCACTTCGCTTTATGTCTTATGGGCGTTCTATTGGCTTGTTTGCTTTAATATTTGGTATTCTTGGTCAGCTCATTGGTTTTTATGATGCTTTCTCCTATTTGGAAACAACACCAGTATCCTCGCAGGTATTATCGGGCGGTATAAAAGTATCGATGATTCCTACCATGTATGGCATAATTATTTACATTATATCCCTTATTCTATGGTTTATATTAAGCCAGATAATCGAAAAACGATCAGCTAAGAATTAAACCCGAAAATACAAGAAAAGCCACCCCGTACGAGGTGGCTTTCTATATCTTATGCACTGTACACAAGGCACTGTGCACTTTATAAACTAATTACTCAGCAGCCTGCTCCATTAATAAATTCAGAATATCAGAACCAGCTTTAGCAACTGATGTACCAGGACCAAAGATTGCAACAGCACCTGCGTCATAAAGGAATTGGTAATCCTGAGCCGGAATTACACCACCACAGATTACTAAAATATCCTCGCGACCCAGTTTCTTTAATTCAGCAATAATCTGAGGAACTAAAGTTTTGTGACCTGCAGCCAATGAAGATACACCAACAACGTGTACATCGTTTTCAACAGCCTGCTTAGCCGCTTCTTCCGGAGTTTGGAACAATGGTCCCATATCCACGTCGAAACCGATATCGGCATAACCTGTTGCTACAACTTTTGCACCACGGTCGTGACCATCCTGCCCCATTTTGGCAATCATGATACGAGGCTGACGACCCTCTTTCTCTGCGAATTGCTCAACCATTTTCTGAGCTTCCTGGAAATCTTTATCGTTTCCTGATTCTGATTTGTAAACGCCTTCCACAGTTCTAATAAC
>JAKSBD010000594.1 GCA_022361295.1 Bacteroidales bacterium | reverse complement strand
TTGAATATCCATCATTTTTTCTATTTGATTTTTTGGCAGCACAAAAGTAGTAAATTTTAGCCGAAAAGATTAGTTTTGGCGTCGTGTGATTTCAAAAAAGAGAAGCAATTATAATGAACTATCGTCAAGGTTTTCAGTTAGGTTTAAAATCTTATTCAAAGGCAACATCTTTTATGTTCCGTAATAAATTAGGCTGGTATTTTATTTTCCCAGTCTTATTTAATATTCTCCTTTTTGTTGCCGGATTCTGGTCTGTATCAACGCTTAGCGACGGCATAATTTCATCAATAAATGAATGGATGAATATTGAAACATGGGATTTCTGGGGTTCTGGATTTCTGGTAACCCTTATAAAAGGATTCATATGGATCGTTCTGCGTATATTATTCTTTATTATTTATGCCTATATAGGAGGATATATCATACTGATAATGTTATCGCCTGTATTTGCCCTTTTATCCGAGAAAACGGAAGAAATCATATCTGGCAAAACTGTACCATTCAACTTTTCGCAATTTATGCGTGATATATTAAGAGGAGTATTGCTCGCAATACGTAATCTTTCTGTAGAGCTGTTTTTCACAGTTTTACTATTTGTTTTAAGTTTCATTCCTGTTGTAGGATACCTGACTCCGATAGCCCTGTTTTTAGTGTCTGCCTATTTTTATGGTTTTTCATTTCTTGATTATTCATTTGAACGGAGACGATTTAAGATTGATGCCAGTATACGATTTATGCGCAGCAATAAAGGACTGGCTATAGGAAACGGCTTTGTATTTTCACTGGTGCTATTAATCCCATATATTGGCGTAATGCTAGCTGGTTTTGTTTCAATTGTTTCGGTTGTTGCTGCTACAATAGCTGCTTATGAAGTAATTGAAAATAATAAAGCAATTGGCTGATAAAAAAGGGCTCAAACAATGATATAATTCACCATTATTGGTGATTTTTTTATCGATTATCCTGTCTAGCTTTGTGCAGTAAATTATTGTTTATCAAACACAACATAAAACAGGATGACATCTAAAAACATTGCAATTCTAGGTGGAGGTAACCTTGGTTCTTCTATTGCAAAAGGGCTTGTAAAAAGTGGCTTAATGACAGCCGATCAAATTACAATTACTAATCTTGAACTTGAACTGATTCAGCACTTGAAAGATGAGGATGGGTTTAATATTACCACAGACAATGTAAGTGCAATTAATGGTGCTGAAATTGTAATTATTGCAGTTAAACCTACTGCTGCGCGTGTGTTGTTAAGTCAGGTAAAGGATACTTTAATAGCTGGTAATCACGTGGTAATTTCTGTTATTTCAGGTATTAAAATAAACGATTTGGAAGAGTATCTGGGTGATATGCCAATTATTCGTGCTATGCCCAATACGGCTATTGCTATTCAGGAGTCGATGACTGCGTTATCGTTCAATGAAAAAGGTTTATCGTATAAGGAAGATGTGGTTAATATTTTTGATCAACTGGGTTCAACAATGGTGATACCAGAAGCTCAAATGCCGGCTGCAACAGTTTTAGCTTCATGTGGTATTGCGTTTGCTTTGCGTTTTTTACGTGCTGCATCGCAAGGTGGTATTGAGATCGGCTTCTCTTCAAAATTATCGCAGGAAATTGCTGCTCAGATTATGAAGGGAGCATCCAAATTAATAATTGAGAATAACTCACATCCTGAACCTGAAATTGATAAGGTAACAACACCACTTGGAGTGACTATCAAATCACTAAATAAAATGGAATATGAAGGATTTAGTTCTTCACTGATTCAAGGTGTAGTTGCCGGATACAATAAAATTCTTGAAACAGAATCATAAAAAATAAGCCACCTCAATTCGTTTATTGAGGTGGCTTATCAAACCAAAACTTTATCAAACTATTATAAAAACTATTCACTAGGCTTCAACGTAATGTTTCAGCCTCATTTTAATTACTAACTGTTTCTCTTCTTGGGCAAGCCGGTAGTCTTACTTCCATCTCACCACCTTCGTAGCACGACTCAAGGCAATCTTTCGGATCGCAACAGGTATGGCACACCCGTTTGTAGGCAGCATAGCTGTGTAGCTCAACTCCTGTAGACATGAAATCTTCTTTTACAGGCTCCTCATTCATCAGGTCGGTGCTCAGGTACTTTTTATTATCATCGGCAAAAACAGTAACGACTACTGCATCAGGACCCAGCTCTTCCTGAATTTTAAGAGCTCCCAGGAAATTCGCACCACTTGATATACCAACGCCTAATCCAAGCTCAGCACTTAATTTCTGTGCCATTATAATAGCATCTCCATCGTCCACGCTTATGATTTCATCCAATTCGTCAAGTTTGACAATTGAAGGAATAAACTCATCAGAAATTCCCTGTATACGATGTTTTCCAACCTTGTAGCCGGTTGTCATGGTGGGGGAGTTTGATGGTTCGAGGGGATGTATTTTAACACCTTCAATTTTCTCACGCAGGTATTTGCCAACTCCCATAACAGTACCACCGGTACCGACACCTGCAACAAATGCATCAGGTACTAAAGAGCGAAATTTTAATTGCCAGTATAATTCAGGACCCGTTGTTGTATAGTGTGCCTCGCAGTTGTCATAATTAGAAAACTGAAGCGGTAAAAATGTGGCTTCGTTTTCGTCTGCCAATTGGTTAGCCATATCAATACTTCCCAAAAAACCACCTTCTTCAGGTGATACCAAACGTATATCAGCGCCAAAACTTTTGATCAGATTTTTACGTTCCTGACTCATCCAGTTAGGCATAAAAATGGTAACCGGATGCCCCATTGCTCTTCCAACGCCTGAAAAAGCAATGCCTGTGTTGCCACTTGTCGCTTCTATAATCCTGTCACCTTCTTTTAGTTGGCCTTCTTCATAAGCTTTACTTAATATATGGTAAGCCATTCGGTCTTTAATACTTCCTGTCAGGTTAAGAAATTCTGCTTTTGCGTAGATCTTTCTTACTGTTCCCTTATACTCAAATTCAATAGCCAGGAGAGGGGTATTGCCAATTAATGTTGATAATCCCTGGATTCTTTTGCACTGCTTTTCATTCATGGTGTAATAATCTATTAAGGATTTAGCTTATAATTTGTAACTTTACTTTAAGACACACATACAAGCATTTAGGGTGACAATACTACCGGAAAAATCTGACTAAGGCTTATGATTTTTATCACTCATGACAAAATTAAATATTTAAGTATTTACATATGAGTAACTTTAAGTATTTGAGTAATTAAAAAGCCCAATTGAAAATATCTCAATTGGGCTTTTTAATTACTTCAAATAATGAAGCATTTAATCAGTTCATTTGACGACCATGCATTCTATGCATTTGCTGCCTGTCAAACCAGATTTTTTCTTCATCACTTAGTTTGCTTCTAATGGCCAATTTATGCTTGCTTCTCATTTTAGCAAGTTTGAGCTGCAAAGATGCCTGTTCATCGAGGTTTTTGTCCACTTTCTTTAAGTCAATTTCTTTGCCGTAAGTAATTGATTTGTATTGTGCTTTTAACTCGTTTAGCTGATTGTTCAGAGGCTGTTGCTGTTTCATTAAATCAAGACGAGCTGTTTTTAGTTGTTCCTGAAGTTCTTCTGATAACATGTATTTGCTGTTTCTGCCGTATCCTCTGCGTCCTTGACCTTGTTTGCTATTCATATTGCCTTGTGCGTTTCCGCGATGACCTTTTTTCCTGCCTTGCATTTGTGGGCAATCGGCATTTCCGGAACAATCAAAATTTCGTCGTCCTTCAGGGCCATGGCCTTTACCCATTCGTCTTCCTTTGTTACTTACGAACTGCTCAAAAGCAACTAATTGTTCATCGTTTAATTGTGATTTAATAGCTTGCTGATGACGCACTTTCTTTTTGGCCATGTTTGTTTTAACGGTATTGATTTCTGCTAAAACTTTATCCAGGTTTTTCTGATTGACAGGCTCTGTTGTTTCAAGCGTCCTTTTTTGAGCCGTCAACTCTCCTAATTTATTTCTATCCACCTGGATTTCACTCTGAAATTTAACTCTTTCCTGTTTAATGTAATCCTTCTGTTCATCTGTTAAGTTATTAATGCGGCACTCTTGTTTTTGTGCATTTTTAGGTGAACGATAACCCTGTTTCTGGTTTCTTTGTGCAGATATTGTTGTGCATGTTATCAACAATGCCGTTGCTACAACTAAATATTTGTTTTTCATGGTGTTGAATTTTAAAATTTTATTTGACAATAGGATATAGTTATTTCATGCTTAGCAAGCGCGCATTTGCTAAGTGATACTATATCAACGTAATAATAAGCTAGTGTCTTCCCCGGCGTCCTTTGTGTCGTCTTTGAGGAGATCTGTCCATTATCTTGGAGCGAAACATTCTGTCAAGCTGTTCTCTTTGTTGATCTGTTTTACAAATGCTTCTTATCCTTCTGTAGTGGTAGAAGTTGGCTTCCTCTATTTCCCGCTGTTTATTCGCTATTTTGGCAAATAGTGCTTTTACCTTAATGCTGTCGGGATTATCGCTGAAGGTTTCTGTTTTCAGGATTTGCCTTAGGCTATCGGAGTTTTGCTGGAGAGAGTTCATGTATTTGGAATGGTTTTTCCATAATGAATACATCTCATCATATTGCTCTTCATCAATACCCGCATTTCTGATAAAGTGCTGACGCATTCCTTTATGTCGTTCCTCTTTGGAGAACTCCCTTTTCCGTTCTCCATGATCATCATCAAACCACCAAAACCCCAATAATACAATATTACCCAGTAGGAACAAGGCCAAAATGATCCAGCATATTTTACAAGGTCGTTTCATATTAATTGTTTATTTGATTGTTGGCTAAGAATGTATCATCGTTTTCGTAATCAAACCAATTGGCAGTATTACTTGTTTCATAAACTGAAGCCCAATCGTTCGCTTCAGAATCGTTAACCCCTATTGACGAAAGGATAATAAAGGCGTTGGTAATAAATACAACAATTGCACAGGCAGCTGCCAGTTGGAAACCAATTCTTAAATATTTATTAGGCGATTTCTTTTGTTCAACGTCGCTGATTTTAGTCATTACGTTATCAACAAAACCTGGTGAAGGTTCATAATCATCAACCGATACCTGGCGAAGCATCTGGTCAATATCTACTATATGTTTTTCATTATTTTTCATAACTAACACTCACTTATATGACGATAAAAAAATAATAATCCTGCGTTAATAGATTTCTTCTTTGTGTTTAATCAGTAATTCCCTTAGTTTGCGTTTAGCTCTTACAAGTAGTGATTCTACTGATGATACACTTGTATCCATTATATCTGCCACTTCCTGTTGTTTCAACTCTTTTATTTGCGATAACAAAAGCGCTTCTTTTTGGCGTTTAGGCAGTTGGTCAATTGATTGATAAAGCAATTTTTTGCGTTCTTCTTCTTCAAGAGAATCGCTGGCTAATTGTTTATTCGTAATATTTAATTTCTCAATTTCTGACTTCTCCATTGCGCTGACTTTTCCGCTACCCCGTTTTAAACGTTTACTTTGCCTGATGTAATCGAGTGATTTGTTTATTGCCAGTCGATAAAGCCATGTTGAAATGCTCGATTCATTTCTAAAGTTGTTTATTGAGCGATACATTTCTATAAAAACTTCCTGAGCAACATCTTCTGCATCAACCGGATTACCAACATAAGAAAGGCATATGTGTATGACTTTCTTATGGTTTAACTCAACCAATTCCCGAAAGGCATTAGAATCACCTTTTACAACCCTGCTTAAAAGTAGTTTTTCGTCAGTCATTAAAATCAGTCTTCATACTATTGACGCCAGAAGAAACTTTTTCCTGCTATTGTGGAAAAGAAAATTGTTTAAAGCTACACAAAGTGTTGGTATAGTGCTATTTATTTTTCTTGATTTTGATTATAACAGGTAAATGATCACTTATTCCACCAATATATCTCGGACCGGCATATGTTCTGTGTGGTTTGTATCCGCTATATGTTTTATCTTCTTCCAGCAGGAAGGGAAGGCTGACAATATGATGGTTAAAGGAGTATGATTGATTGTTCAGCCAGTTTCCTGAAATTAAAATATGGTCAATCAAGGACCATTTCCCTTGGTATTTATGCGATCCTTGAATGGCATTCATTCTTAAATCTCGTGTTTTAAGTTCAGATTTAATGTCCGCAGTTGAAAGTAAATGTTGAAGTGATGAGGATTCTATTTCTGCATTGAAGTCTCCAATGATAACTAGTTTAGGATCTTTCTCAATGGTTCTGATTGAATCAATTTTACTTGAAATACACCTGGCTACTTTTTCTCTTTTGGTTTCAGTGGTTAATTCGCCACCACGCCTTGATGGCCAGTGGTTAACAATTATATGAAGAGTATCGGTTAAGATTATGCCCTTTACGTATAATGCATCTCTTGTATAGAAGTGTTCAGTTGGATCAGAAAGTTGAATTGGAGAGGATTTTATGAGCTTAAAAATGTTCTTTCGATATAATAAAGCCACATCAATACCTCTTCTATCCATTGATTCGTAATGGATATATTGGTAGCCCAAATTAGATAATCCGGTGTTATATATTAACTTTTTAAGTGTATAGTTATTTTCTATCTCGCATAGTCCGATAATAGCAGGTGGATTCCATTCATTAACTGCTAAAATTGTTTTACTTATGCCCTTAATCTTATTATTTAACCGATAATTATTCCAATGTTTATCTCCTTCAGGTGTAAATTCATCATCTTGTTTTATACTGTCATTTTCGCAATCAAATAAGTTTTCAACATTGTAGAACATGATTGCATAATCACCTAAAGTTGATTGCGCAACTTTAGATTGTACAATAAAAAATGATAAAAAGTATGCGAGGAAAAGTACACGTAACATTATTCTTTCTCATAGCGCTCATAAGCACCCAGATCGGGTCCATCATCTTGTAAGCGATTCACGCCCATGATATCAAGAGGGAATGGCTCTGCTAACTTAAAATTACCTGCATCTTTAGCTGTTGAGAGGGTGTCAAGTTGATAATTGTACTCGCTAATATTAATAAATGAAGGATCTTCATTTTTAAGAATATCAATAAATTTTGAATCATCAGAGATGTCAAAATCCTCGGATAATTTAATTATTGCACTGTTGAACAGATAATTTGCGTCAAGTCCAGGAGCTTCGTTATTACTATATTTAAGATCGAATCCTAATTCAGAATAGTTATTTCCGTAAATAATACAATTATTAAACGTTGCTTCTTTTAAAGGTACTATTTGCTCATTGTCGTTCGCATCTACATAATAATTACTCAGGAAGACAGCCGGGTTGCTTCTGAAAGTCCAGTCGTAATAATTGGCAAATGTACAATGTGTAAATTCATAAGTACCACCAACTGTTAATGCAGCCGAACTATTACCGCAGTCGCCAAATACGCTGTTTGAGACCTTTAGATTAGATGTTTGAGCCAATAAACCGAATGTGCTTACATGTTCAATTTTTGTGTTGTTGATGGATACCGGAGTACTGCTGAGTCCTACCGAATCAGCTAAAATACCCATCATACCATTTTTAATAATACAATTGTTAAACGTTGAAATACCTGAACCTGGCAGCAAGTGAATATAACCCCATTGCCCGGGTTTGTCTCCATACCACTCTTCTTGCCGGTGTCCGGCAAATAAGACAGGTTCTTCAGTCGTGCCATTAACTTTTAAAGTGCCTAGTACCAGCATGCTGGCATCCTTGTAGAAGTATAATTTTGCTCCCGGATCTATGGTAACCGTTTCTGCTGAATCAACAACCAGGTAATCGTATATTAGATATGGTTTTTCGTTTGTTAGAGTTTGTGTTTTTAGCCATTCCTTTTTCATCAGGACGACATCCTGCCCGTATGCAACTAATTGAACTGTCTGAAGCTTGCTTTTCGTTCTGAAATAAATAGAGTCTGTGACCACAAAAGGTGTATTGCTGCCTACCGGGTCAATTGTTACTTCAACAAAAATGTAAAGACTATCTTTAGCTCTGACCCGTATCTCTTCAGCATAACTTTCAGGATAACCATTAATATTTAGTCTGAAGCCACTTTCATCTCCACCTGCCAGTTCAATAGACTCAATGGACATGTCTTCGTTATAGGGATTGTAAACTCTGAAATTTTTAGTGGTGGAACCAATGGAAGTGAATATAGTATCGAACATGATGGTGTCGGAGGAAAAGGACAATCCTTCTTCTCCACCACGATACACAAATTCGCGTTCACAAGCCATGAATGCTAATGTGCAGATAAATAGTAATATGCAGCGTTCAATCCACTTCATTTCTCTGATTCAAATCTTAACTATCTTGCTATACTTTAGCTGCTGATAGGGCTAGGGTTATTATATGCAAAGTAACAAAAGCTTCGTCAAAAAACAATACAAATTTTTACATTTGAACAAATAAATTTTACAAAAATTAACGAATAACTTCAGTATTACTTATAGACCCTAACGTTAAGAGCTTGTATTTATTTTGCGTGAAGATAAAATTGAGATCAATTTTATTACTTTGCCGCAAATTTAATAATTATGGAAAATTCACAACCTCGCCCATACACATTTGATCGTGTTGTTAGAATGGTAGTCACCGCCTTGATATTTGGTGCTGTTTTATATGTAGTAAACTTACTTAAGCATGTACTCGGACCATTTATAATTGCTGTTTTTATTGCCTACCTGCTTGATCCAATGGTTAATTTTGTGCAAAACAAGATAAAGGTAAGACACAGGGGCTTGTCCGTTTTGTTAACCGTATTTGTTGTAGGGGCCGGATTAACAGCAGTTCTGTTGTTTTTAGTTCCAGCGTTTATTCAAGAAATGAATAAGATGGTTCAGTTGATTCGCACATATATGCTGACTGTTGATGTCAAAGATGTATTACCATTTAACTGGGAGCATAGTTTAGGGGATATAATACGCGAAACAGAATTGATAACTTACCTAAATATCGAAAATATATATGGGACAATAAAGAAGGTGCTTCCTGGTTTCTGGAATTTGTTTTCCGGCTCAATGCGCGTTATTGCAGGTATAATTGGAATGTTAGTTGTGGTATTGTATACTATTTTTATTCTGATGGATTTCCAGAAGATGAGACAATTATGGATTGGTATAATTCCTTCCCGGTATCGTAATGTTTCATCTGAAATTGTGGATGACTTAGGCCATTCAATGGATTTGTATTTTCGTTCTCAAGGACTGATTGCACTGATTGTTGGGGTATTGCTGGCTATTGGTTTTAAGATTATTGGCTTGCCAATGGCTATCATATTAGGCTTGTTTATCGGTGCTTTAAACATTGTTCCTTATTTGCAAATTGTTGGATTAATTCCTGCCTTGTTGCTGGCATTATTAAAAGCCATGGAATCACATCAGAGTTTCTGGCAAGTTGCACTTATGGTACTCATTGTTTTGGCTGTTGTCCAAATAATACAAGAGACAATTTTAGTTCCACGTATTATGGGAAAAGCCTATGGAATGAATCCGGCGATAGTACTTTTAGCATTATCAATCTGGGGGAGTTTAATGGGATTAATTGGTATGTTACTGGCATTACCATTAACGTCGGTAATAGCTTCATATTACAAACGTTTTGTCCTGCACGAGGAGGATGCCAAATCTGGTGAAGAAAGCGTTTCGGAGTAATTGCTTTAGTTTTTCATGTAAAAAGCAGAATGAAAACGAAAGGAAAAGAAAGAAAAAATTCTAAAATACAAGTAAAAAATAGGACGATTAAAAGTAAATGATAACTTTGTTGTCGTTTTTAATATAATTAGCTATGGCAATTAATATCGAAAAGGTTGTAGAGAAATTCAAAATTGAAGGAACCTATAGTGAAGCGAAAATTTTTGGAGACGGTTTAATTAACACCACTTATAAAGTAAAAACAAGTGAAGATGATAAGCCCAACTATTTGCTTCAAATAATTAATCATCACATTTTTAAAAATGTACCTGAGTTAACAAAGAATATTCAGCGTGTTACTGATCATTTACGTTCAAAACTAAATGATATAAAAGGAAGCGATATAAAACGTCAGGTTTTAACTCCAATTGATACATTTGATGGATATGGTTTTATAAAGGACGAAGAAGGTAATTACTGGAGAATGTTCTTATTTATTGAAAATGCTCGTTCTTATAATCAACTATCCAATGCCAATCAGGCTTATGTGGGAGGAAAGGCATTTGGTCAGTTTCAAAGTCGTTTAGCTGATTTGCCCGGAGAACCATTATATCCTGTGTTACCTGATTTTCATAATACTGAAATGCGTATTATAAATTTTCAGGAACGTGTAAAACAAGATCCTGTCGGTCGCTTAAAAGAGGTAAAGGAAGAAGTAGACTACTTGTTGGAGCGGGCAGAAGAGTACAAAAAGGTTGTACAAATGGGACGTGATGGGCTGATACCTGAGCGAATCGTTCATCAGGATACTAAATTTAATAATGTATTACTTGATGAGAGTGATAATATACTTTGCGTAATTGACCTTGACACAGTTATGCCGGGTTATGTTTGCTATGATATTGGTGACGCCATCAGAAATGGAGCGAATACAGGTCTGGAAGACGATAGGGATTTGAACAATGTAAGTATGAACATTGAACTGTTTGAAGGCTTTATAAAAGGCTTTCTTGAAGAAACAAAGGATGTATTAACACCGGCGGAAATTGATACACTTGCTTTTGGAGCGAAGTTATTAACCTACGAACAGTCAGTACGTTTTCTTGATGATTACATTGATGGAGATAACTATTATAAGGTAAATGCTCCCGATCATAATCTGGTTCGTACACGTGCACAGATAAAGCTTCTTAAAAGTATGGAGGAACAATTTGAGCAGATGGAAGCCATTGTTAAGAAATATGCCAGTTAATTCTGTATTAACACATATTATCAAAAAGAAAGCCGGAAGATTTAATTCTTCCGGCTTTTTTATACTGAAGTTGTTTAAAGTTATATTGAAAACCTGCGAGTAACATCTTGATTCTAATGGCTTCTGCTAATTTTTATTCCGTAGCTTTGGCTCCCGTTAGAAACCGGGATAAGTTACGCATTTTAAAAATTGAGCCTTGCCACTGAAAATCAATACTTCACTCTCGAAATACCACTACAACATTAAACAACTTCACTTTAAAGGCTGATATTTAAGCCAAGCAGGTACAATCCACCCATTTGATCCGCAAAGCCAAACTGATGATTTGTTGAGTTAAACAAGTTTCGGGCATTAACAAATAGCGAATTATTCTTGTAAATCTTATACGAAACTTTAGCGTTAACAATTGTATTTGCTTTCACATCTGCAATACCAGAACCTTTGTATTCCGGGTTCAGTTGTTGATTAAAGTAATGCATCTGTGAGTAGGCATAATCATGCTCATAAACCTGGCTTGAGTAGTAATTTAAACCAGCAAAGATTGTAAGCTTTTTAGCAGGGGTGTAATTAGCAGAAAAACCTCCGTAGAATGAAGGAGTCTGTTCGTGTTTTTGATCCACTGTTTCATAAACCGGGTTATTAAACATAGGCCCTCCCGGAACTGAATTGTCAGGTACAACTAACATTGGTACAACCTTTTTCTCAAGATTTGTCAGTTCTGTTTTTTGTATAGTTGCAAATGCTTTAAAGTATAACTTTGAAAATGGTTTATACAAAATACTGGCAGTTGCACCAAGCTGTGCCGCTTCAACAGATGCATTATCATATTGGTAAATAATATGGATGTATGGTTGCTCAGCAGATGGCGCCATAATTGATGGCTCAAATGTAGGGAAGTCCTTTGTTACCGAATAATATGTTTCAAGATCAACCTGCAGGCTTGGTGTAACCTGGCCTCGATACCCTAATTCAAATACATTGCTTGTAGGTAATTTCATATGATCATTACCCAGGTATTGAAGGTATGCATTACCTGGTGTCATTGAACCTTCTGAATAACTGGCGTAAAAATCAACCATTACAGGACCTCTGTTAGCCTTTGAGTATGATGCCCTAAACAAATTGTTGTCGTTTGGCTTAAAAGTTCCAATCAACTGGTAGGTCAGGTAATTCTCATCAGGTTTGTTATAATGATCCATTCGAACAGCAGCAATAAACCTTAATTTGTTACTGGCCTGGTAGTCACCACGCAGGTAGTACGCAAAATTGTTTAAAACAGATTCATCATTAAGGTAACCAGAACCAGGCTTGTTTTCAGGAATATATGGTGTGTCATCGTACACTATGTTTTGGTAGCTGATTCCAGGACGCAGAGTAAGGTTGTTAATGGTATAATCATATTCCGCTATCACATCAATGTTACTATGGTCATATTTCGATGATGTACCACTTCCAACATAAATATCTTGTGTGCCAAATGTTCCTGATACCTGAACGCTTAAGTTGTGTATATTTGATATTGTATTGAAATAGAAAGACTCGGACTCTCTTGTTGATAACAGAGTTTTTGAACCTTCCATAAATACACTTTGAGCTTGTGAGTTCTGGATTCCTCCTGATACTGCAAAATTGACTTTTTTTGAAGCTGTGAAATCTAACCAGGCGTTAACACCATACCTGTCTTTGGCCAATGATGGATCAGAAAACGTTGGATCATCTACACCTGATGGATTTCCGTTGATGTAATCAATTAGTTGGTGGTATGGTTCATAAGTTCCACTAACCCAATTATAATAGTCCTCTGTGAATCGGTCACGTTGTTCAAAATTAGCACTGATACGCGTTTTTAGTTTGTTATTGTTAAAGGAGTTGCTCAGCGCGAAGTCTCCAATCTTGGTTGCTGCATTGCCAAACTGGAAATTGCCATCAATGCCAATTGTTTTATCTTCTGCCTTTCTGGTAATAATGTTAACAACACCACTAACTGCATTGGGACCGTAAAGAGCTGTTGATGCTCCCCTGATAACTTCAATGCGCTCAACATCTGAGATACTTACGGGCAGTGCTTCCCAAAAAGTTCCTCCGTTCATATTATTGAAAACCTTACGTCCATCTACCATGATAAGTGACATGGAGTTCTCAGTAAAAAAAGTGAAGTTACCCGATGGAAGATTATCATTTCCTCGAATATGAATGTCATAGTTACCGTTGGACTCTTCTCTGACAATAAAGCCTGGCACCAGTCTAAAGGCTTCTTCAATAGTGGTTGCTCCTGAATTAATTATTTCTTCTTTAGTGATGATTGATGAAGACAATGGGGCATCAAAACTGTTTTCAGCCTTTTTTGATACCGCTACAATTTCTAAATTCATTAAGTCTTCAAGCGACATATTAAAATAATCAATGGTATCACCATCCATTGATTGCGCTGTTGAATTTGTTACACCCAATGCTAATGCGAAAAGCATAGCAATCCCGATTCTACATTTCATAAACATATGAGTTTGATAGATTAATATTCACCTTAGCTCATAAATGAGCTAAAGTGTTACAGATAAAATTTTAATTGAACTTAGGTTGCTCTAACCTGTTTGAACTATGTTGTTCTGCCCCCTTAATACAGACAGTTCTTTCCCACTGCAACGTATATTGCTTATCTTCTGTTTTTCTGAATGTGTTTTTCAATTTCCCTTTTTTTGATTGTTTTTGCCGGACAACCTCGTGCTATTACGCCATCTATTGACAAATGTTTCATAAAATTTTTAAAAAGACTTATTAGTATTTATATGTGCTAATGGTCACATAATCAGTTTAGAATAATGCTGAAGAATAGTCGAGAGCTTAGTTTCTGATTTTTAAACTATTCTCATTGAAAAACGATTAGAGTTACTGTTGCTATTTCTTTATTTTTGCATTCAGAAATAACGCTTATGACCAATGTATTATTAGTAACGCCTCCTTTTACACAATTAAATACACCATATCCGGCTACAGCCTATTTAAAAGGATTTTTGAACACCCTAAATGTAGATTCTTTTCAGGCTGACCTAGGAATAGATGTGATTCATCAATTGTTCAGTATTGATGGTTTACAAAAAATGTTTGCTGAAATTGATGAAGAAACAGATTTAAGTGAAAATGCCAGGCGTATCAGCTTTTTAAGAGATGAGTATATTGGTAGTGTCCAAAGGGTGATGGGTTTTTTGCAAACGCCGGATGTTATTGAAGCTCAAAATATTTGTCATGGAAATGTTTTGCCCGAAGCAAGTCGGTTTAATCATTTAAATGATGAATCAGATGCATTTGGAACAATGGGGTTAATGGACAGGGCTAAGCATTATTGTACCTTATTTCTGGAAGATTTATCCGATTTTATTGTTGAAGCTGTTGATCCCAACTTTGGCTTTAGTCGTTATGCTGAACGAATGGGACGTTCGGCTTCTTCGTTTGATGAGTTATATGAAAAACTGATAAGTCCGTCCAGTTTCATAGAACAGATAATGGAAGATGAGTTAAAGCTATTATTAGATCAACATCGTCCTGAGTTGGTGTTGATATCAATTCCTTTTCCAGGTAATCTGCTGGGAGCTATAAGAGTAGGTCAGTTCATAAAAAAAAATCATCAAGACATAAGGGTTTCATTAGGCGGAGGTTTCGTCAATACGGAATTACGGGAATTAAAAGATGAACGTGTATTTCAGTTTTGTGATTTCATAACGCTGGATGATGGTGAGTTACCTGTAAAGTGTTTGCTTGAGTACATCAGTGGTCAGCGTAAGCAAACTGATTTAAAACGGACTTTAGTTTGTAATACTAATGGAGTTGAATTTTTAAATGGAGCTAATGAGGCTGACTTTAGACAAGAAAAACTGGGAATACCCGATTATTCCGATTTGGATTGGAAGAAATACATTTCTGTGTTGGAAACGGCCAACCCTATGTTTCGTCTCTGGTCCGATGGTCAATGGTTAAAAATGACTCTTGCCCATGGCTGTTACTGGGGTAAATGTACGTTCTGCGATGACTCACTTGACTACATCAAAAGATTTGAATCTGGTAATGTCGGTTTACTTGTTGACAAAATGGAAGCATTGATTAAAACAACAGGCAAACATGGCTTTCATTTTGTTGATGAAGCTGCTCCACCCGCATTATTAAAAGATTTAGCCATTGAGATACTAAAGCGTAAGTTGAATATAGTTTGGTGGACTAACATACGTTTTGAAAAAAGCTTTACTGCCGATTTATGCCTTTTATTGAAGCAAAGTGGTTGTATTGCTGTAGCAGGCGGGCTTGAAGTAGCATCCGACAGAATTTTGAAGTTGATAAATAAGGGTGTTAGTATTGATCAGGTTAGTAATGTAACAACCAATCTTACTGAAGCGGGAATAATGGTACATGCTTATCTGATGTATGGTTTTCCTTCTCAAACAGCTCAGGAAACAATTGACTCATTGGAAGTAGTCCGGCAATTATTTGAGCTAGGTATTGTTAATTCTGGATTTTGGCATCGGTTTGCATTAACAGCCCATAGCCCCGTTGGTCTTAGCCCTGATGACTATGGTATATCCATTACCAAAGGCTTAGGAGGGACTTTTGCCAATAATGATCTTGAGTTTATCGACCATGAGGGGACAATTCATGAACAATTTAGTGAGGGTCTAAAAAAGGCACTTTACAACTATATGCATGGAATTTGCTTTGATTGGCCATTGTCGGAGTGGTTTGAATTTAAAGTTCCTAAAACTAAGATTCCGCCCAATTATATTGAGAGTAAATTAACAGATGGTATACGAATAAAGGACAATAGCCGGGTTCTTTGGATAGGAAAAGAAGTGCATGTCAAAATCTACACTAAAAAGAAAGGTAAGAAAGATATTCAGATGACAGAATTGACATTGCTTTCCGGTAAAACACATGTGCAAATTAATACCAAGGCTTCACTTGGATATTGGTTAAAAGATATCCTGAGTAAAGCCTCGTTAAAAGAAAAGCCGCTTCTTTTTAATGCGTTTCAACAAGCGTATGAATCGAATCAGTCAGGTGATTTTAATAAGTTTATAAATAGTTATACCTTCTCCCAACTCAAAGAAGCAGGGGTGTTAATCGTTTAAATCGAACTTAGTATCAGAATTCGACTTTGGTTCTGAATGCTACCTTGTTTTGTGAATGGTTAAATCCTTCAAAACAATGAATATTGTTATTTTGCTCGTTGCTAAGAGCGATTGTTTCACCATGCATTGTTTCTTTCATGTAGTTTATGGATAGTGATTTAGGGTAGTGTTGTTGATGGAAATCAATAGAGAAGGTATCCATCATCCAATCGACATAACGTGTTGAAGTAACATGCTTGTTTAAATCAATATCGAAGTATGTTGGTGTAATATGTGTTTCAGACTGTTTTTCGATTGAACCAAGTTTTTCAGGAGAATAATCCAATGCACTTACATCTTTTAGTGCTGTGAAAATTTCCATCTTATCCTTATTAAAATTACAAGGACGTTTGGAAGTTAAATCAATGGCCAGCCATGCCGAACTGGCTTTGGCTATAATGTTATTTTGCGCATCTCTTACCAAAAAATCACGAATATAAAAGATGCGTTCAATGTTTTTAGGCCAGGTTTCAACTTCTATCTGTTCATTCCATAAAACAGGGCGGTAAATTTCAACGCTTAGTCGATTTAATACCCAAAACAGGTGCTCTTGTTTCAAATCTTTAAATCCAAAGCCCAGGTTTTCAGCAGATGAAATCGCTGACTGGATCAAAAAATTAACCAAAGAGCCAGGTTTTAACCTTGAGAACATATCCGTATCAGCAGATGTTACTGTGTACTTGGTTTTAAGCTGTGTTGCTTTAGTCATGTTAGTGTTTTTTGTTAAGGTTTTTCGAATGCTAAAAGTAAATATTTTATCATAGACATGAGCATGCTGATGTAAAGAGCCTGAATTCCGCAAACCTTTTCGGAACAGGATATTTTCTAAAGTGAAGTAGGGTTGATGTGTGTTAAGGTGCAGGTATAGAGCTGGATGCATTGTTTTGTGTGTTCTTTGCCGATGGGGTAATGACGCAACTGTTGACAGGCTTTCTTAATTTTACAAGAAACTAAATGTTAAGATTATGAAAAGCATATTGACGCTGCTTTTACTAGTAGCACTGACAGTAACATCGTGTTTAACCAAAGAAAGTACCAAGGTTGCTGAGAAGCCTGAAGTACCATTTGTGTGGGAAAATGCAAATATTTACTTTCTGTTGACTGATCGTTTTAATAACGGTAATCCATCTAATGACATGAATTACAACCGAACAGAAGAAACAGGAATACTGCGTGGTTTTATGGGAGGTGATTTAAAAGGTATTACCCAAAAAATTAAAGACGGCTATTTTACCGATTTGGGTATTAATGCCATTTGGTTTAGTCCCGTTGTTGAGCAAATTCATGGATCGGTTGATGAGGGAACAGGTGTTACATATGGTTTTCATGGGTATTGGACCAGAGACTGGACAGCTTTGGAACCTAACTTTGGAACCGAAGAAGAATTGAGTGAGTTAGTTCAGACAGCTCATCAGCACGGAATTCGTATTGTGTTGGATGTGGTGATCAATCATACCGGGCCTGTAACATCGCAAGATCCTCTTTGGGGTGATGAATGGGTGCGCACAGAGCCTCAGTGCCGTTACCAGGATTATGAATCGACTGTAACCTGTACCTTGGTTGAAAATTTACCAGATATCAGAACAGAAAGTACTCAGGAAGTTGAGTTACCTAAATCTTTAATGGATAAGTGGGCCGATGAAGGTCGTCTTGAGAAGGAAATGGGAGAACTTGATGCATTCTTTAGTGCAACGGGTTATCCACGCACACCACGTTATTATATCATCAAATGGTTGACCGATTACATTCGTAAGTACGGTATTGATGCTTTTCGCCTTGATACAGTAAAACACACTGAAGAAGATGTATGGGCCGACCTATGGAAAGAAGCAGTTAAGGCTTTTGCTGACTGGAAAGCCGCTAATCCTGACTTAGTGATGGATGAAAATGATTTTTACATGGTCGGTGAGGTATATAACTATGGTGTTTCGGGCGGTCGCTGGTTTGATTTTGGTGATCGTAAAGTCGATTATTTTGCCAATGGTATGCAGGGCCTTATTAATTTTGAATTTAAATACGATGCGACTAAATCGTACGAAGAAATTTTCTCTAAATACAGTACAGCCTTAAGCGGACCGCTTAAAGGGCAGGTCATTGTCAATTATGCAACATCGCATGATGATGGAGGACCATTTGATAAGCAACGTATCAAAACCATTGAAGCAGGAACCAAGTTGCTGTTGTGTCCGGGTTCATCGCAGGTTTATTATGGCGACGAAACAGGTCGTAGTCTTGAGATAGAAGGTACTGTAGGAGATGCAACCCTGCGTTCATTTATGAACTGGGAGGAACTGGAGAGCAATAAAGATGTTAATGGTGTTGCTGCAAAAGCTATTCTTGCGCACTGGCAGAAATTAGGGAAATTCAGAGCCGCGCATCCATCTGTAGGTGCTGGTGTTCACCAGATGATTAGTGAAGCTCCTTACTATTTTAAACGTGAATATATCTCTGCCGGTTATGCCGATAAAGTTATTGTAGGACTGGATTTACCTAAGGGTGATAAGTCGGTTGATGTAAGTGGAGTATTTGCCAATGGCGAAATGGTTAAAGATTACTATTCAGGGCAAACTGTAGAGGTTAAAAACAACCAGGTAGTTATTAATACCAATTTTGATATTGTGTTACTTGGTATGTAATATTGATTTATGCATATAAAAATGGGGTGGCTAAAACGATAGTCACCCCATTCTTTTTTAGCTAATAATACTTTTATTCTTTGTCTTCTTTATCTTTCAGTTCCGATATTTCACCATTGTAACTAATACTGCTTCGGTTGTTACTAATAACACTAACAGAAGCGTTTCCGCTATATGAGATATCCATATTAATGCGGAAGGTGTCATTTTCTCCCTTGGCTTCAAAACTGTATGATATACGCATCTTACTCTCATTCACCTCAATCTTTTCGTTTAGAATGGATGTTTTATCGAATTTAATACCGGCATCTCCACCATAAGGAACTGAGAATCCACGACCAAAAAATGGCATGTCACCTTCAGTTTCTGTGTCCATTACCTTAATGAAACCATAGTTGGTAGTCAGGTCAATAGAACGTCCGCCCTGAGGGAAAGCTCTGTCCGGAACATAGATGAACTTTTTGCTGTCGACTAACTTCTTGGTTTCAACAAACTGCTCCATCCGACGTTCTTTTTTACTTTTCTTTTTTTGTGCGTCCATACTCTCCATTGGTAATACCAAAAGAGCTGATAAGACTAAAAATCCAATAAGCGATTTCATAATTACATTATTTAAGGTTAAATATTCAATACTTAATAATTTGGTTCATTAGCCAAATTACGGTTTTAATTACAAATATCTTTATTTCGCACTTTCGCATGAAATGTTATATTTTTGTAATCACTTTATTTGTAACCAAATAATATGCCACAGATAATAAAAGAAAACAAGTTGTATCAATGCTTTGTTTGTGATGCAGGTATCAATGATGATAATATCAGCTATCACAAGCAGGTGAATATGCCGTTTTGCAATGATTGTAAAGGCTCTGACAGAGAGCAGGAAAAGGTAAAAGAACTACTTGAAGGTTTAGCCGATGGCTTTGTGTGTGGCTGTATCTAATCCCGTAATTATGAAAAAAGTTAAAATTATTCTGGCATGTACCTTATTAGTCGTTGTTAATTTTGGCGCGATTGCTCAAGATGCCACAAGTGAAGAAAAGGTACCGTTCAAAGACAAACTGTTTACAGGAGGTAATATTGGACTATCATTCGGAAATTATACCAATTTAATTATTAGTCCTGTTATTGGTGCCCGGTTAAATCCTAAGGTTTATGCAGGATTAGGGATTGAATATCAATATACAAAGGATAAAAGATACGATCCTGCTTTAACTTACAATCAATATGGTGGTCGTTTATTTGCACAATACAATATTAGACCAACCCTTTTTGCACATGGTGAATTTGCCGGTTACAGCATGGAGCGATATACAACCCTGCTGAAAAAGGAAAGAAACTTTGTTCCGTTTATTTATTTCGGTGGAGGATACCGT
The DNA here is from genome assembly GCA_022361295.1 of Bacteroidales bacterium. GTDB lineage: Bacteria > Bacteroidota > Bacteroidia > Bacteroidales > Marinilabiliaceae > Carboxylicivirga. The sequence continues at coordinate 1,823 of JAKSBD010000594.1, read as the reverse complement.
CAAATGATATCTGAACGTAGCTTCTTCTCGGTACAGGTTTTATTTGATGTATTGCAGCACAAGTACTCGCCTTACAAAGCCTGGGAACCTATTTTTAGTGTAGGTTTCGGTGTTGGGATATAGGATGTTTGGAATTTTGATTTATGAATGATGATTTAGTATGTTGGATTTGGGATGAATTAAAATCTTCCCCAGGGGGAAGTACCGAAAGGGGAAGGGGGATGCAAGGATGTTAAATTTGCCAACCGTTTGACAATTTGACAAATCAACAAATAAGCAAATTACCAATTAAACAAATCCTTTCATTTTATAAATAAGAATACCCATCCACTCTTTTATAAGAAGTGGCCACAGTTGCAGGGTTGAAAGAGATGGAAGGAAATAATCTGCCGGTTTAAGAGCTTGATGATTACTCATAATATGCGTGGAGATGGCATCAACTTTAAAACCCTGTTTTTCAAAACAAGCTTTAGCCCGTTTCATATGAAAGGCCGATGTAATAAGGCTAATGTCCTTTTTAATACTCATACTATCCAATAAATCAGCTGTATATAAGGCATTTTCATAAGTGTTTCTCGATTGCTTTTCAAAGAGAATCTTAGTTGAATCAATGCCTATATTTATCAGATATTCGTGCAGGTAATCTGCTTCTGGCCGTTCTTCAAAGTATATTTCGGCAGAACCACCACTTATAATGATTGGCCTTTCTGCATTCATTCTGTGGATTAATATGGCCTGTAACAGGCGGTCACTGGCTTCTTTAAAATGAATTCGATGTATGGAATCTTCATAATTGGATAAACCGCCTAAAACAACTATTGGCTTTGTAATATACTGCTCAGTTTGTAATGATTCAGCCGGATACTCCCAGGCTTTCAATACCTTTTGAAAAATATAAGTGTTGGAGAAAAACAGAAAAACAATTGTGGCTAAAATATAGGCAAGCTTTTTAATACGCCTCGATTTAAAGATAATTGCAACAGCAATTAAAATTATGCACCAGTTAAATGGAATCAATAAAAAGCTTAATATTTTAGATAGTAAGAAAAACATTTGTTTTAGCTAAAATTTGGAAGTTACACCAGTCCTTTTAATTTTGTTATAAAGAAAAGAAAAACATAGTTAGCAATCGAACAAAATCCTGTTTTATGCATTTTAACCAATTACTTCGTGAGCGTTATTCTATCCGGGAATACAAACCTTTAAAAGTTTCTAAAGCTTTAGTTATTGAAGTTTTGGAAGCAGGACGCATGGCGCCTTCTGCTGCCAATAAGCAGCCATGGAACTTTATTCTGGTATCAGATGAAAAGAACCTGAATAAGTTAAAGTATGCTTATGACAGGGAGTGGTTTAAGAATGTGCCGCAAATGGTTGTTGTTTGCGGTAATCACGAAGAGTCATGGAAACGGAGCGTAGATCAAAAAGACCACTGCGATGTGGATGCAGCAATAGCTGTTGATCATATGACATTGAGGGCAACAGAACTGGGATTGGGTACCTGCTGGGTATGCCACTTTGATCCGGCTGTTGTTAGCGAGGTTTTACAATTGCCCGAACACATTGAGCCAATTGCGCTTTTGCCACTGGGTTATCCGGTTGAGAACAAAGCCCCGCAAAAGAAGCGTAAAGCTTTCTCTGAAGTAGCATTTGAAGAAGTGTACGGTACACCGCTAAAAAAATAATCTTTTATTGATACTTAAAACCCGGAATAGTTATCTGTTCCGGGTTTTTTATGACTTATATTGCTAAATAATGAATGCAGGGATAGTTCAGGTGTAGTGTGATATAATATTGGAATAAGACAGGAGAGAACCTTATGTGTT
>JAKSBD010000617.1 GCA_022361295.1 Bacteroidales bacterium | reverse complement strand
CTGTGCTGATGAACCGCAACTATGTTCGCCCGGAAGTTAATATCTATCTGAAACAGGTTTCTGAACGGTTAAAATCACACGACAGCAAGGTATGCATGCGTTATCTTGATGCCTGTTTCCCTTTGATTGATGGTTTTCCATTATTACCACATTTAAGTCACAACGATGGCAAAAAAATTGATCTAAGCCTGGTTTATGAAAACCGGAGGGGCGAAATTGTCAATTCATCCAAATCGGTTAGTGGTTATGGCGTGTTTGAAGGCCCTCGCAATGGAGAAGTCAACCAAAACAAGGCCTGCCAAACCGCTGGATTCTCCTTGTATGACTCACCTAAATACCTGACATTGGGTAGCATTAATGAAGAATTACGGTTTTCTGAAAAGGGTACCAGGCAACTAATGGACGCATTAACTCAAAATGAAGCTGTCGATAAGGTCTTTCTGGAACCTCATCTTAAAGAACGTCTGCGGTTAAAGCACAACAAAATCCGTTTCCAGGGATGTCACTCAGTCAGACATGATGACCATATTCATATACAAGTAAAGTAATTCCTCACAAACCCGATCCACGGATTTCACAACAATATTCCTTATCATTGTGAAAAAATCTACACTCATGAGTTTTAAAACATTAAGCATTATTGCAATTAGCATGCTTGCTATAACGGCCTGCCAAACCAAACCTGTTGATGCCACCACTGCACACACAAAAGCCATCACCATTGATACACATTGCGACACACCCATGCGTTTTTTGCGCGAACCATTTGACATAGGTCAGAAGCATGAGGCTCCATCGAGTCGCGTTGACCTGCCACGCATGAAAGAAGGTGGATTAGATGCTATCTTCTTTGCCATCTTTACCAGTCAACGCGAGAGAACCCCTGAAAACTATGCCAAAGCCTATCAAATGGCCCATGAAATGCTTGACTCAACCGAAAAGGCCCTGATAATAAACAAAGACCTGGCTTCTCTGGCCTTAAAGGCTGACGATATTTACGATATTGAGAAAGCAGGCAAACGTGCTATTTATTTAGGAATGGAGAATGGCTTCCCGTTAAATAAAGACATCAGCCGTGTAGAAGAGTTTTATAACAGGGGAATCAGGTACATCACTCTTGCTCACACGCAAAACAACGATATTTGCGACTCATCAACCGACAAAAAAGGAGCCGAACATAATGGCTTAAGCAATTATGGTAAAGATGTCGTAAAAGAAATGAATCGACTTGGTATGCTAATTGATGTTTCGCACATATCTGACAAAGCCTTTTACGATGTGATTGAGCAAAGTAATGCGCCTGTATTTGCATCCCATTCATCAGTCCGCTCTATTTGCAATCATCCACGTAATATGGATGATAAGATGATTAAGACATTGGCTAAGCATGGAGGCGTTATCCAGATTTGCATACTTGGCGCCTACATCGAAGAAGAAGATACAACATCATTAAACTATGTAAAGAAAGAAGAGCTCCGCCTGAAATACAATAACTGGAACTTCACATCTGACGAACAGCGTAAACAAGCCTGGGCCGACTGGCGCGAAATCAATAAGAAATACCCAGCCGACTTACCAAGTATTGCACAGGCAGTGGATCACATCGATTATGTTGTGAACCTTGTAGGAATAGACTATGTGGGTATTGGGTCTGACTTTGATGGCGGTGGCGGTTTGGCTGACTGCAAAGATGTTGCTGATTTTCCACTAATTACCAAAGAACTGGTTAAACGCGGATACTCTGAAGAGGACATTGCTAAAATATGGGGTGGCAACTTTTTAAGAATGTTTAAGCAGGTAGAGAAAGCCGCAGAACCTGTCTAAAATGGCAAAATAAAATTGGTATAGTGCCGGACCACTTACCAATGTGTCAAAAAATAAAAGGCTGCAACAGGATAATTCCCGTCGCAGCCTTCCATATTTAAGTACAAACTTTTCTATTCCTGAGTTAAAACCCAAACGGTTTTAAAATCTTCTTTCTGGCGATATACATTTAATTCCTTAATAGCATCGGTTTTATTGACATATCCATTTATTGCTACACGATATCGCTTATTGGGACTATTCAACACAAATGCCTGCTCCTCGCCCATCTCATGAACAATATTCAGGAAACGACTGGCTTGATTTTTCGTTTTAAAACTTCCGGCAATTAAGAAATAACTGTTTTTAACGACTGGCTCTTGCTCTTTAACAGCGTCCTGCTTTATCGCTTTCTCTTCAATGGCCTGCTCAACTTCGCTTACAGTAAGCTCCTTTGTCGTTTCATCAACCGAAACATCATGAGCTACAGGGCTTGCAAATGACAACATATTTGCCTCACTGGTATGGGTGCGCATCGGATTATCCAACGATTGTGAAATGGCAAATAATCCGATAACCATCGCCACAGAAGCAGCAATTTGCTTTAAACCAACAGGCTGTAATAAGCGACGAACCTGACGATTTTCTGAAACCGGTTTATGAAGAGTAACTGCGGGTTTAAAATGGAAAGAAGTCAAACCATACGAATCAGTTAAATATGATTCGCCCACTTCGGCAACAAACTGCAAATTACCAAGTGCATCCTTCTTTAAAGAACCAACCTTGTTAATCTGAGCGCTTTCCCCTTTATTAACAGTCGCCATCAAACGGTCAACAAACTCTTCGACCATTATTTTTGCTTTACCATAGCTTACACTGTTTTTCTGCGACAGAGTACTTATCAACAAACCATCGTTATGTGAAAGACTACGATTAAAACCAATTTCTTTTGATGGTGGTATAAACATGTTTTTATCTGCATCAAAGCGAGCACTTACATTGGTCGACACCAAAGCTCCTAAGGCAGGTATTATTACACACTCGTGCGTGTATAATAGGCTAGATATGTGTTGTTCAACTGTTGTCATAATTGCAAAATTAAGAAAAAGGCTGCCAAGGATATTAACTTTCTTTCAACATGTGTTGGTAAAGTGTTTATAACCGGTTTAAAACAAGTTTAAAACCAAAGCAGTTATTAACGCCTATCGTTAATAACGAGCCTAAGTTACTAAATTAGAGCTAAAAAAGCGAATACATCTATGTGGATAAGTTGTTTCAACAGATTGTTAATAGCATCTCTTTCATAATTAGTTAGCTCATTTTAATGCGCAATACAACCCGATTTAAGAAAAAACAGGCGACCGCAAAATGTCATATTCAAATGGTGTACAGTTATCTCAGGATTGTAGACAACGACTCGGAGTTTATTCATAGTTTCTTCGAAGTTCCTTCAAAGTTCCTTCGATGTTTGTTCGATGTTTCTTCAATGATGATTGAAGAAATATTGACTAAATATTGACTGAATATTCAAAAAAATACGATAGATAGTTGAATAGATATCCTGGATGAATACCTACAGTTCAAATGCAATATGCAGGTCTGATCTGGCTACAGATCTAAAGCGCCGCTATAAGCCCAGCTCACTAAGTTATGATGCATCAGGCCTTACTCAATGACTTTGGACGTGCGCAGACTGTTTAAAAGTATTTTTAACTTTTATTAATGACTTCACAATCAAATTATGACAGATATTAGACCGTTGATTGCAAACGATTTCGTACTTTTACAGCTCGTTTAACGACAATGTAAAAGCTAAACTAATGGCAAAGCAAATTTTAGTAACCGGCGGAACGGGTTACATTGGTTCACACACAGTAGTTGAACTTCAGGAAAAAGGGTTTGATGTAGTAATTGTTGATAACCTGTCCAATTCAAAAATTGAAGTACTTGACAACATTGAAAAGATCACTGGCATTCGTCCCTCTTTTGAAAAATTCGATTTATCAGAAAGAGAATTAACAGATGCATTCTTTCAGAAGTACCCAAACATTGATGCAATTATCCACTTTGCAGCCTATAAAGCTGTGGGCGAATCAGTGCAAAAGCCACTTGAATACTATCGCAACAACATGGGTTCATTAATGAACCTGCTTGAGTGCATGAATAAATACAATGTGCCACACATGGTGTTCTCATCATCATGCACCGTATACGGCCAGCCTGACGTATTACCGGTTACTGAAAAAACTCCGCGCAAAGAAGCCGAGTCGCCATATGGCAACACAAAAGCTATTTGTGAAGATATTATGCGCGACTACTGTAAGTCGAACGAGAGTGTGAATTGCATCGCTTTACGTTACTTTAACCCAATTGGAGCACACCCGAGCGCATTGATTGGTGAATTACCAGTTGGTGTTCCAAACAACCTGGTGCCGTTTATCACTCAAACAGCTGCAGGATTACGCGATGAATTAAGCATTTTTGGAGATGATTACGACACTGAAGACGGTACAGCAATCCGCGATTATATCAATGTGGTTGATCTGGCCAAAGCGCACGTGGTAGCAATTAACCGAATGTTAGATGGTAACTCAAAAGCCAACTACGAGTATTTCAATGTAGGAACCGGCTCCGGCTACTCGGTAATGCAACTGGTAAAAGCCTTTATCGAAGTCAATAAAGTTGATTTAAAATATAAAATTGTTGACCGCAGGGCCGGCGATATTGAGAAGATTTGGGCCGATACAACTTATGGCAACAATGAGTTGGGCTGGAAAGCTGAAAAAACACTTGAAGAAACGCTTGCCTCGGCATGGGCCTGGGAAAAGAATGTGAGAGGCATCAACTAAGATTAGGTGCTGATAGAATCATATATTTGTCAACACTTCAATCGTATTTTCTTATCAAAATATTATAAAGCTGTTAGTGAATACTGACAGCTTTTTTTATATTCACAAAATCAATTTATCAATAGTGATGCTGTTGGCATCATTCTAACCAATTTAAACAAACAGATTTATGGAAAATGTAGGATTATTTGGCGGCCTGATATACATGGCTATAATTGTATTAATGATTGTTTCAATGTGGAAGATTTTCGAAAAAGCCGGACAACCGGGTTGGGCAGCATTGATTCCAATTTATAATACAATTGTAATGATTCAAATAGTAGGCAAACCAGTCTGGTGGATTTTATTACTATTAATACCAGGCATCAACATTATCTTTGGTATTTGGTTAATTAACCTGTTAGCTAAAAGCTTTGGCAAAGACGTTGGTTTTACTTTAGGGTTAATTTTCTTGTCATTAATCTTTTATCCGATTTTGGGTCTTGGTGATGCTAAGTACCAAGGACCAGCTGGTCAGTAGTATATAAGAATATACATATAATCGAAGCCTCCTATGTGAGGCTTTTTTCGTTACTTTGCATTAAACAAAACAGCAAACAGATTTATTCATATAAGCTGAAACTAGCGCTGTGTTAAAGCTAATTAATACGATGAAAAAGATATTGATTACCGGAGGTGCCGGATTTATTGGTTCGCATGTTGTACGATTATTTGTAGAGAAATATCCGGATTACCATATTTACAATCTGGATGCTCTTACTTATGCCGGCAACCTTGAAAACCTGAAGGACATTGAATCAAAAAGCAATTATTCATTTATCAAAGCTGACATCACTGACGCAGAAGTAATGAATGAATTGTTTAATAAAAATCAATTCGACGGAGTTATCCACCTGGCAGCCGAATCTCATGTAGACCGTTCAATTTCTGATCCTCTGGCCTTTATAAAAACAAATATACTGGGAACTGTTAACCTTTTGAATGCCGCCAAATTGGCCTGGAAAGATGAAATGGACAAACACCTGTTCTATCACATTTCAACAGATGAGGTATACGGTTCATTAGGTGAAACAGGCCTTTTTACTGAAACAACGGCATACGATCCCCGTAGTCCTTATTCATCATCTAAAGCCAGCTCAGACCATCTGGTGCGTGCCTATCACCACACCTATGGCATGCCTGTTGTTATCAGCAACTGTTCAAATAACTACGGCCCAAACCAGTTTCCTGAAAAGTTAATTCCACTTTCAATCAACAATATCAAGAATAATAAACCGATACCTATTTATGGCAAAGGAGAAAACATACGTGATTGGTTATATGTACTGGATCATGCCCGCGCCATAGATGACATTTACCATCAGGGCAAAAACGGTGAGACATACAATATTGGCGGGATCAACGAATGGACGAATATCGACCTTATTCATAAACTGTGCGAAGTAATGGATAAGAAACTTGGACGCGAACCTGGTGAGTCGGCCAAACTAATCACATTTGTAAAAGATCGTGCAGGGCACGATATGCGTTATGCAATTGATGCCTCTAAACTATACAATGAGCTTAAATGGCATCCATCCCTGCAGTTTGAAGAGGGCATTGAACTTACGGTTGACTGGTACCTGAACAACGAAGAGTGGTTAAACAACATTATTTCAGGCGACTACGAAAACTACTACAAAGAACAGTACAAAGAAAGATAGTCAGTATATACTAAAGAAACATTGTGGCGCAGGTTATCCTGCGCCTTTTTTATACATTTCAGAACTCATAATGCTCAATTAACAAAAAAATAACATACCCTTTAATTGCTCATATCCTGCCACTTATACTAACTCTCCATTAAAAACCCTGCAATAATACAACTATTTTAATTTCCCGGCGTAATAATCACATCGTTGGTTTTCATAAGTGAGAAAAATTAATGAAACGACGATATGGGGAATTACAAGTGTTTAATTATTTCCGGATAGCGGGAAATCAAAAGTATGTTGTATGCAATTAAGTAGCATTCGATCCAAGATACTATTGTCTTTTGGATCTGTGGTTTTTATGGTTATTGCCGCCATAAGCCTTACCTTCTTTTACACTGTCAGCAATCGACTGACTGAAAACATCAGAACCCAGCAACTGCATAATTTTGCAGAAGCTTCACAAAGTGACCTGAGAACAAGTTTTGAAAAAGCCATTGAAACTTCACAGGCTATTGCAAAAGACCCAACCATTATGAGTTGGTTTAAAGATGGGGAAGCAGATGAAAACCTAAAAGCGTTAAGCCTCAATAAGCTTGATGATATCGTTAACGATTTTGGCTACTTAATGACATTTGCAGTGAATAAAAACACTCATAACTTCTGGGCAAATGGCTACCAGAAGCTTGATGTTGTTTCAGAAGATGATCCTGACGATGCTTGGTTTTTTAGCACAATAAAAAGTAATAAGCGGGTGCAATCAAATCTTGACTACAATCGTGAACTTGATCAAACGGCACTTTTTATTAATGTTGTAATGGGCGATTTAGATCAACCCACAGGCGTTGCAGGAGTTGGTATTAATATTGATCAGCTGGTTAACGATTTAACACAGCGAAAATTTAGCGAGAACAGCCAGCTTTGGGTGGTTGATAACCAAGGAATTGTTAAGCTTTCTCAAAATGACGAAGACATCAATAAAACCTTAACAGACATTGTTGGTGCAGCATCAAATACAATTATAAATGATGCCAATAATGGCTTGATCAGCGAATACCTCATCAATGACGAAGAATATGAACTGGTTTACATGAACATTGGTAATACAGCGCATAAAATAGTCATGTCGGTGCCAACGTATGAACTGGTTAAAATGCTGAATCCTATTCGAAATATATCGCTTCTTATAGGCATTATATTCCTTATTTTATCTCTTGTAACAGCCTATTTTATTTCACGATCGCTGGCCAGGCCCATTCTTAAGCTTAATAAAATCGCAGATTCATTGTCAGACGGTGATATTTCGGTAAGGATTGATGAAGACCTTAAACACAGAAGTGATGAAATAGGTCAGCTGGCTCACACATTTGGCCAGATGACTGATAAAATTGGTGAAGTTATATTACAGGCCAAACAAACCGCACAACTGATTTCTGATGGAGGAGCTAAGCTGACTGAATCGGCAAATGAATTATCGAGCAGTTCAATGCAACAGGCTACATCAACCGAAGAAGTATCTGCCTCAATGGAAGAAATGGGGGCCAACATCAGCCAAAATGCCGACAACTCGAAGCAAACAGAAGAATTGATGTCGCAAGCTTTTAAAGACACCAGCAGCGGTGGTGAGATAGTAAGACGCGCAGTGGAGGGCATCAAAACTATTGCCGAGAAAGTGCAACTAATTGAGGAAATTGCCATGCAAACCAACATACTATCACTCAATGCCGCAGTGGAAGCTGCGCGTGCCGGTGAAGAAGGAAGAGGCTTTGCTGTTGTAGCCGCAGAGGTACGTAAGTTAGCTGAGCGCAGTCGCGAATCGGCCAACGAAATAAGTGAAAATGCAACTTCCGGCGTAGATATAGCTATTAAAGCAGGTGAGATATTTGACAAGCTGGTACCTGACATTCAGAAAGCCTACAACCTGGTATCTGAAATTTCAGCCGCCTCTAAAGAGCAAAACGAAGGCTCAAAACAAGTTAATAATGCAATTCTTGAACTGGATGGCGTTTCTCAGGGCAATGCCGCAGCGGCAGATAAAATATCTGATCTCAGTGAGTCATTTTCAGAAGAGATCAAAAAACTTAACGAAGTGATTGGCTTTTTCAAAGTCAAAGAATAACCAAAGTTTACACTTCCGATTCAAATTTATGCCTGGTCAAATCATTATGACCGGGCATTATTTTTTCAATGCCGTATCATCAATGGGCAATCCATTTCTTCGCCAACTAATCAACCCTCCCTTCAGCTCATAGATATTTATAAAGCCCAGACTATCCAATAACTCTCCAACCTGCCCCGATCTCAACTCTTTTTCACAATAAACAAAGACAGTATCTGTTCGGGGTAAATTTTTCGCAAGATCGAGCAACTGCTTTTTTTCAGGTAGTGGTATAGCCTCATTGATTCGATATTGTGCAAACTTTTCTGAAGGTCGCACATCAAAAATCAATGCCTTAGGATGCTTTTGCGTTAGAGAATAAAAAAGTTTGGCACTAACACGCTTAGGACCTTGTGCATTTGTTAATAATACACCCAAAAGCAAAACTATGACTAAAACGTAAATCCTTATCATGCTAAAAAAATACTTATGCAATATATAACGATTTCGTTTGTAATTTATAAATCTGGGAAAACTTTTATTTATTTACCTATTACTATATATTTGCATTTATTTTTAATCTTAACATATAATTTATGAGAGTATTACTTTTAATCATTTTGTGTTTAGTCGGAGTTGAGTCCTATTCGCAATTAAGTATCAGTGCAAATGTTTCCCAAGACTTTTCTGTTGACTATAAATTCAACGACAAGTACAGAGTAGAAGTTGGATTTAACGATGGGCGATTTGAAGATTCAACCGTAAAAGCAACCTTCAAAGCAGAACTATTGAAGAAGGAAGATTTTGATGGTTACATCGGAGCCGGATTCATAGGAACTGACTTTGACATTGCGACTATACCTATCGGTATGGATTTTTATCCGTTCGAGAAGAAAGCTTTTAGCATAATTCTGGAACTTGATAATCAATTCGGAAATTCTAATATGTATGTATTTGGCAATATTGGAATCCGTTATCGATTTCTAAAATAAACGAATCCTTATAACAGCATACACAGAACACTGTAAATACATTCAAAAAAAACCGGCTTTGAGCCGGTTTTTTTATATTCTATTGAATAATCTGTGCTAATTATTCAATATATCATTAACAAATATATTACATATCTACCTGCTCCAGCCGAGGCTCTATTTTCTTCTTAAACTCTGTAATTAATTTAATACGAGAGTCTTTTAAGGCATATTCGAAGTTACCGGGACGCATACCCCGAATACCAGTAAGATTATCAGTAAATATTTCAGTCTTCGAAGTTAGATCTTTAATACTTATGGTAAAGTCAGCAAACACCGTAAACACTGAATAGCCCTGGCCTTTTCGTTCATCACCAGAAACAAAGTTAGAAGCTATTTTAACGACAAAATCAGCTTCATCCATATTATTGGTGAAGGTAAAGAAGTTTTCGTTTAACTCGGTTTTAAGCATCCCGGTAAAAGCACCCTTATCATCCAAATCTCCAAACACCTTTTCTTCACTTATCAGATATGCTTTGGATTTTAATACCTCTATAACAATTCCTACGGTTGGCATTTGTTTTTGAGGGAAAAATATTTGCAGCAATCGCATTACTTCTTCATCAGTTTCAGTTTCGGCTATATTGCTAAAATCGAAACTTGCCGTTATCTCCTGCATTTTGCGTTTTGAAATTAAACGTGTAATTGAAACTGAAGTATAACCATCCATGTTCGTTTTACTCTGCGACGACAGGGTTCCTTCACCCTTGGTAAATTGATATTTTAATGGAAAACCTTGCAGTGGTCGTTTTTCACCATTTCTACCAACAAACGAAGCATTAACACCAATAGGCACCTCCAATTTTTTAGAGAATTGAATCTGGTAGTTTGACTGAACAGGCTCTAACTCAATACGACGAAACACATCCTGAATGGTTCCAAATATCCTGGTTCCCACATTATATGTACCATCTACCGTTTTGTATGTCAAATCCTCTTCCAGGTGGTTTTTAAGACTTATGGCTCCTTTTGCCAGATAATTTAAAGCAGAATAGGCATCATAGTTATCAATAGCTTTTTGTGCATCGGCCAGGTATGAACCAGCCATCATTTTGGCTTTATCTAGCTTCATCTGCCTGGCTCGCGCATATTTTTCTTTGGATAAGCGCGTCATTACCCAATACTCTTTACGATTTTCCCAGGTTAAAACCTCATAACCCTCGAGCGTTTGCTCTACTGATGCCTGTAGTTTTGATTCGTAGGATTCTTTATACTGGTAGTCCGTTTCTATTTTCCGCAATACAGAATTTGACGAGATATTAACTTTAATTTCACTGCTCATCTGCTTTAATGCTGCACCCCTGGCGGCCTGCCTATATTCTACAGCACTTCCTTGCTTAGGCACCATAGCAATACCTATATAATAAGTTGGATCATTGGGCCGTTGTTTTACCCAGGCTGGTTTCTTTTTAGCCTCAACATTAAATGGGAGTAACAAGCTTGCTAAAAATACAATCAGTGCAATGTTCGTTCGTTTCTTCATACTATTTATGCTTCAGGTTATGTCATTTAATAAATCGTCTATCTTACGGAAAACCACATCTGGCTCAAAACCCCTTGATTGTGCAAACCGTGCTAAGGCAGCTTTTGTTTGCCATGTATCCTTATTTTTGACAGACCGCTTTTTACTATGCAATAACTCTGCCAGCATTTCTAAATATTCCTCTTCATTTATCTGCTCAAGTGCATCATCAACTATATCTGATGCAATTTGCTTTCCCCTCAATTGGTAACGTATTTTAATACGTCCCCATCCGTTGAATCGAAACTTATCGCGAACATAGTACGCTGCATAGCGTTTATCATCAATAAACTTTTCACTCACTAACCATTCGATAGCTTTTTCTACCTCTTCTTCTGATAACTCCCAATTTACCAGTTTTTTTTTAATATCACCTGTACAATACTCTTTGCGCGAACATAATGCAGCAGCTTTATTAAGCGCCTGACGATAATCCATAAATCCATTTAATAGTTATTGAAGAACTGCCAGTACTATTAGTCCTGACATGACTTAAAGCCGACATACCTATCGATGTTTTCGGGCTTGTCTATCTCCTTTACTTGACATAAACGCCCTTTACATTAACAAACTCCATCATTCCATGATAAGATAATTCGCGACCATAACCACTTTCTTTGACACCACCAAACGGCATACGCGGGTCGGAACGTACAAAATCATTAACAAAGCAACAGCCGGCTTCCAGTTCATATTCAGCGATACGCTTTCCTTTTTCAATATCTTTTGTAAATACCGCAGCACCCAATCCAAATACTGTGTCATTAGCAATGCGAATAGCATCCTCTTCATCTTTTGCTCTTATTAATGATGCAACAGGTCCAAACAGTTCTTCGTGGTATGCTACCATCCCCTCTTCAACGTCCCCCAATACAGTTGCAGGATAATAAGCACCATCACGATTGGGAATATAACCTCCTGTTAACAATTTAGCTCCTTTGCTTACACTGTTCTCAACCTGCCTGTGTATGTCTTCACGGAAATTAGAACGTGCCAATGGTCCCATATTCTTACTTTCATCAAATGGATCCCCAATGGTTATATCTCGCATTTTATCTGTAAACTTAACAGCAAACTCATCATACACCTCGTCAACAACAATAAAGCGTTTGGCACCAATACAGCTTTGCCCTGCATTTAAAACACGTCCTGCAACACATGCATCCACAGCTTCATCGATATCTGCATCTTTTAAAATAAGGTACGGATCACTTCCGCCTAATTCCAACACACACTTTTTTAAGTATTTACCTGCCGTTGCCGCCACAGCTTTCCCGGCAGGCGTGCTTCCAGTTAAGGTAACAGCTTTCACGCGTTTATCACCAATAATCTTTTCAACCTTACTGCTTCTCACTAACAAGGTTCGGAATACATCTTTCGGAAAACCAGCCTCAACAAATACATTCTCAATAGCCAGGGCACAAGCAGGTACATTTGATGCATGTTTTAGCAGACCAACATTACCTGCCATAAGCGTAGGCGCAGCAAACCTAAACACCTGCCACAAAGGAAAATTCCATGGCATAATGGCCAGCACCGGACCAATAGGCTGGATAGATGCAAATGACTCACTTGCCTCGGTTGGTATTATTTCGTTGCTCAAAAAATCAGCCCCATTCTCAGCATAGTATTCACAAACCTTCGCGCACTTTTCTACTTCAGCACGGGCTTCCTTTATATTCTTGCCCATTTCAACGGTAATATTGAAAGCCAGTCCTTCCTGTTTTTCACGTAGAACCTGAGCTGCTTTTTGCAACAATTCTGCTCTTTTGCCAGGCGATTCTTTTCGCCATAATTTATAAGCCTTATAGTTGGCCTCAATAGCGTTATCTATTTCATCAGAGTGAAATTCTTCGTATTCTCTTATAACTTCTCCGGTAGCCGGATTAATGCTTTTTAAAAACATGTTTTTCAGATTATAGTAAGCTCCTTAAAAGTACAGCGAAAAAAATGAACCTAAAAAGATATTTGTCGGGAAATTAACTGCATTATGTCTTATATTGCTAAAATGGCCGAACTAAAATCATATATTCCATTAATGTTAACGTTGATTATCTTGTTAACGTTTAACACATTAACCGGGGCACAACTGAACAAGTCGCGGCAGCCTGTTTTCTACGGTGCATCATTATATTACGGTAAATTCCAGGTTCATACTTCAACGCTCTACCCATACAACGGAATCAACCCATATGGGATTGAATTTGAATTGAGTCAATTCATGCTTACTGATAATATCCGGGAATCTTTTGGAGCGTTTATTAAATGGGGAGTAGGAATTAACTATGTCAACTTTGCTCATGAAGATCTGGGTTATTCTGTTACCGGCCTCGGCTACCTGGAGCCATTCATAAAGCCTCGTGGCCAATGGCGTTACTCATTAAAAATAGGCAGCGGACTGGCATATATGAGTAATCCCTACCATGAAGTAAGGAATCCGCAAAACTTAACCTATAGCTCGCAACTGGCCTTTCCCCTGTTTGGCGGTTTAAGTGCCTATTATTTCATAAATAAACAATTAGCCATAAAAGCAACAGCTTCGTTTCAGCATATTTCAAACGGAGGCATTAAACAACCCAACCTGGGCATTAATTATCCGGTAATAGCAATTGGTATGGAATTTACGAACCACAATTATATGGTTCCTCCCCAAAAGAAATTGCAGCATTATAATAAGGAAAAGAGACTTGATCTTTTAGCTGGGTATTCACTTAAAGAAGACACAACTAATACGAACAACCAAAGCGTTATTACGCTTTTTATCAATCGAACGTGGCAGGTGTCACGCATCAATGCCCTTAGTATATCTGGGATGTTCGAATACCATCAATTACAAGATTTTGATAAGGAGATTGACCAGTGGAGTATCGCCCCGTTAGCAGGCAATGAATTTTTGCTTGGTCGTCTACGATTTGGACAACAAATTGGTCTGTATATTATAAAAGGTGAAGAAGCACCAAATATGATGCTCCAAAACTATTATTTAAGATATAAAATTAACGCCTATCTAATGACAGGCGTTAACTTGAAGGCTCACGGTCGCGTAGCCGATTATTTATCGTTCCAGATAGGAATTATACTTTAGGCATCGCCAATAACACGGGTCCAGCTTACTTTTTTGCCAATTAAAGAAAAACCTATATATCCCTTTACCTGGAGTTTATTAGGATTTCCATCGAACCACATGTAACATTTATAGGTATTTCCACTTTTCGGATCGTATATCGTTCCGTTAGTCCATTCCTCATCATCTTCGTTATATTCGAAATTCCTCAAAAGCTCCAATCCCAAAATTTTACGGTCTTTTAGTTCCTCATCCGGATTATGTTTATCCAGCTTATCTGAACCATCGTCTTCCGAAGGGTTTTTTAACCAGATAATCTCACCTTTAAACCTACCGTCTTCTGTTTGTGAAATTTGCACTTTCGAATCTCCATCTTGCGTCAACCATGTCCCTATGACTTTGGTGTTTTTTTGTCCAAAAGAAGCCAACGACAGCAACATTAACGCCAAGCTTAATAAATATTTTTTCATACTTCAAGCTATTATCATTCAACTAATTCAAAATCAAACCGGCCGACAATATAATAAAAATAAAATTAGATGTAAGCTATGGCACCGGATCATGCCCATGTCCCCCCCAGGGATTACAACTCAATATCCGTTTTATGGATAAGTATAAGCCTTTAATCGGACCGTGTTTTTTAAGAGCTTCAATGGTATATTGTGAACACGTTGGGGTATAGCGGCAAGATGCCCCTAATACAGGGGAGATAAACCACTGATATAACTTTACAGGAACGAGAAGAATAGCAACCAGACCACTCCGCAGAACAAAAATCAATTGTTTGATGAATCGTATAAAGATATTATCCTTCACCATCGAGATCTTTAATTAATTTTCTCAGTGCTTTCTTCATCCCTTTCTCAACCGATGCGTAATCAAGCATCTCGGAAGGCAGGTATATAAATGCTACGGCTAACTTAAGATTCTTTTCTTCTAGACTGCCAATCAGTGATGACTTATTAAGCCTGTAAGCCTCGCGTGACAATCTTTTTAAACGGTTTCGCTTATAGGCACGCTTAAATCGTTTTTTGGATACACTTATTAATATTTGCGCTCTACATTGTTCTTCTGAATTAATAGGCATATAACTTACCCTAAATGGATATTTCACAAACGATTTTCCTTCAGTAAACAGCTCCTGTATAGTCGTTCGACTGCACAAGCGTTCATTCTTTTTAAAAGTAAATCGTGGTTGTTCCATTATTTGTAAGATAAAAAAATCCTCTCTGCCAGTGACAAAGAGGATTCATCAGCCTCAGGCTGCAAGTATTATTTTTGTCCTTTGTTAAACTTCTTGATGTATTGCTCCAGAGCCATGGTCATAGAAGGTGCCTGTGGCATTGGCGCCTGTATATCAAGACGTAATCCTGCATCTTTTACTGCTTTGGCAGTAGCAGGTCCAAAGGATGCAATTTTCGTATCATTCTGAACAAAATCAGGGAAATTTTGCATCAATGATGCAATTCCTGATGGACTAAAGAATACCAACACATCATAGTTGACATCTTTTAAATCGCTCAAATCACTGCTGACTGTACGGTACAAAATTGCTTTTGTATACTTCACTTTAGCTTTGTTCAACAGAGTTGGGATCTCCTGCTTATGAATGTCGGAAAGCGGAACAAGGAAATTTTCGTCTTTGTGCTTTTTCACCACATCAGCCAGGTCTGCAAACTTACCTGTTGAGTGGAAAATCTTACGTTTACGATACACGATGTACTTTTGCAAATAGAAAGCTGTCGCTTCCGAAATACAGAAATACTTCATTGTATCGGGCACAGTGATGCGCATTTCTTCTGCAATGCGGAAGTAATGATCAATAGCCGTTCTACTTGTAAAAATAACCGCTGTATGGTCAAGAATATTGACCTTTTGCTGCCTAAACTCCTTCGCAGGTACCGCTTCTACCTGAATAAAAGGTCTGAAATCAATTTTCAGATTGCTTTTTTCAGCCAAATCAAAGTAGGGAGATTTGGGTGTTGAGGGTTTGGGTTGTGAAACCAGGATTCTTTTAATCTTCAATGTACTTCAATTTAAATTCAACTAAACCTTTACCTCATTTACTATTCCCTAGTATATCATTACTTTAATAAGTATTGACACGGGTAAAATTTCTAGGGCACAAAAGTACAAAAACATATAAAAAATTGAAAGCGGGCTATGTAAAATAATTTTAGCACCACGAAGTAATTGAACAAGATACATTACAAGAAACAGCGTCAGCCCAGATTTTATAAGGAATGTAGCAGTTAGCAGATCTAAAAAAGGAACCACAGCTACAATTGGCAAACAGCAAATTCCGAACACCTTACTCAACATATTTGCATTAAATAAGTACTCTTTTGTCGCCTGTTGAACGTCAAAAACTGAAGCAACGAACAGATATAATACGTTTTTTATGAAGAAATAGGCAATAACTCCTGCATTAACCAAGAGGAAAAATACAAACGAACTGACTTGCTGAGGACTTTTCCCACCCAGGTGAGCAAATTCAAACACCAGCATCGATGTGGAAAGAAAAAATAAAATGGTTAAAGCCACTGATGGTTTTTGATTCTGCAGGTTTCCGCTTGAAAAAAGTTTACTGGCCGATTGCTGATAACGTATGGATGAAAAAAGGTCTGTTAAATATTTACCTGCCGATAATTTTACAAATCCGGCAATGATAAGTGCCAATATTATAAATGCAGATAACCATTCTTTTGAACCATCAAAGGGAGATCCTTTGCGAGCAATAACCGGAGGTGGTGGGACTACCATTTCAGGCTTTACTTCCTGCCTTACTGTATCCTTCTGCGTAACATCAACTGTTTCTTGTTCAACTTCGTCAACAGAACTTATATTTACAGGAGTAAGTTGTTTAACGGACAAATCACTTTCTACCAGATTAAAATAAATAGAATCTTCAAGTGACCAGGTTCTGTACACAACTTTTTTGGGGTTGACTCTTTGCTGAATCTGGAGATGACGAGGTTCTTTAACTTCAACTTGCTGAATTGGGGTGCGTAAACCTGTAGCTGTTGACAAACTATCTTTGTTAACAAGCTGTTGGTTTTCTAAACTTTCTGTCTGTTGATATGTCAATGCTGTTTCCCCCATTGAAAGCAATTTCAACAAAAGTAAATAAAATTGTCAAGGATTAATATAAATCACTCACTTCACAGCGGCAAACTTAATGGCATCAGCGCTCCACTCCGGAACTTTCTCAATTGCTGAACAAACTTCCTTGGACGATTTAACCACATACCATAAAGCCCGATGTTCCTCACGCATAAAGTCTTCGTCAATCATTTTCTCAAGAGCCTGTACCAGTGGAGTAAAATACCCCCTTGTATTTACAATAATTACCGGATGCCGAACCTGTCCTAATTTCTTTAAGGATAATACTTCAAACAGCTCTTCGTAGGTACCTATACTACCTGGTAAAACAACAATTGCATCACTTTCGTTGATCAATAGCTTTTTTCGTTCAGCCATATCTTCAACATGCATCATGTCTGTTACGCCCTTGTGCTCCCATTCAACCTCAACCATAAAATGCGGTATAATACCTTTTACACGTCCATTGAGCTCCAATGCCCTGTTAGCCAAACTCCCCATTAATCCAACTGCACCCCCGCCGTATACAATACCATAATTTGCCTTCACCAACTCCTCGGCCAGTAAGGCAGCTTCATCCATATATATTTGGTCAACTTTTGGGCTTGATGCACAAAATACTGTTACATTCTTCATTTAAATTCGAATTTAGTTGATACGTCTAAGCTGAATCACCAACACACCACATTGCCGCCCCTAATAACACCACATCCTTCAATATACTTTGTCCAAGTTTTGATAATTCAGGGAAACCATATGGTGCCTGCCAGACATATGATGATGTAAAAAGAGTTGAAACACTAATCAGCAATATTACAGTCGCGGCAATTCCTCCCCAGAAAGATACCTTTCGGACAACAGGTTTAAGCGCTATTAAAACGCCTATTACCATTTGCAAATAAGCCAGCAATTGGGAAAACGCATAAGACGTAATGTACTTAAGCATCCAGCTAAATAAAGACGAATTGGATAATACCTGTTTTAAATAATCTGCTTCACTATTACGCAACTTCATCAGACCTAACCAAATAAATGCTATGGCTAAACCATAACGCAATATAAATTGACCTGCTGTTTTAAAAGTTTTAGCAATCATTAGGCTATTTTTAAAAAATGGAAATACTTGTTTTGGTTGTAAACAACTCCAATGCTTTAACTCCTGCAAGCGAATTACCATACTTATCCAATCCGGGACTCCACACACAAATAGATAAAAGTCCGGGAATTATAGCTGCTATTCCTCCCCCTACTCCACTTTTACCCGGCATGCCAACTCTAAAAGCAAAATCACCTGCCGCATCATAGGTTCCGCAAGTCAGCAACAAGGAATTAATTCGTTTTGATTGACTGGCTGTTAGATACCTTCTATTATTTATTGGATGAACACCATGATTAGCAAGAAACAAAAAGGCTCGCGCGACATCATTACAGCTCATTGACAAAGAACAATGTCCGAAATAGAAATCAAGCACCTCATCAACATCAGCTTCAATATTTCCGTAACTCTTCATAAAATGAGCCAAAGCCGCATTTCTATGACCAAATGCTTTTTCAGAGCGAAACATGGCTTGATTCATTTTAATATCTTTATTACAAGCTAACTCACGAATAAAACTTATAATTGTATTTAAAGAATCTTCAGTATTACTTACCACACAATCAGCCACAACTATAGCACCTGCATTAATAAAAGGGTTACGTGGCTTTCCATTCTCATTCTCTAACTGAATAAGTGAGTTAAACGGATTTCCAGATGGCTCTTTCCCTACCCTTTTCCATAAATCATCCTTAAGAATAGAAAATGCCTTGGTTAAGCTAAATACTTTGGAGATACTTTGAACCGAAAAATTCGTATCTGCATCACCACAGTTAAATTCACGGCCATCCAGCATACTGATAGATATACCAAAGGCATTACTGTTAACAGTTGCCAGTTCGGGTATATAATCCGCTACCTTACCTTGTTCTAACAAAGGTTTTACCTCACAGGCAATCTCATCTATTATTGACTGCCAATCTGTATCTTTGAAATTAACACCGGTCATCAAGTTATCTTCTCTTGCTAAAAGGTAAGTGGTATTCAAGCGTGTAAGTAAATCCCATATTTGTTGTCCTGTCCCTTCGTCCATACCCCGGAATTGAATATGGCTCCAACTCATCTTCTGAACCAACATTAATAATCGTGCGAAAACGTACAGACCATCCCATGTAGAAATTCTTTACAATCTCTGAGCGTAAGCCAAAGACAAATTCTGCCCATTGCGAACCCACAGTGGATGAACCTAAGGATTTTGTAACATCACCCCAATAATCTTCAGTTACCGTATACCGAGGACAACTATGCTCCTGAACAGCGACGCCATACCTGAAGCCAAGCAAAATATTATCATTGTTACCTATCTCATCAACACGGAAAAGATTATAATCAACTCCGGCCCGTAAAAAACTACCATCTGAGCTATAGGTCATTTTACTATTGTCAATATCAACATTTTCATACCCCAACTCGGCCGCTATTTGCCATTTTCTATTAATGGTGTAACGTGCATTTGCCTCGACACCAAATCGCTCATCCGAAAAAATGTGATTTATAAAAGGGGCCAGGTCTATTCCGATTGATAATCCGGAATTACCCTTGTTAGCCAATTTCTTCTCTTCTTCCGTAATTTCTGAGTTTTGTTGTGCAAAAGCACCTGCACATAAAAACAATAAACTAAGGCTCAATATATATTTTAACATTTTCAAGATTTTCATTGTACAAAACAGAAGGGTAACTGATAACCACTGAATCGATAAAATTAAGTGTACTTATCACAGTATCAAGTTCAAGATTATAGGAGAACCCGCAATCGCCGGATACATAATTGAGCTGACGTTCATATATAAAAACTAATGTATCCTGTATATCGCTGGCTATAGTTTTTTCTCGCAACACAAAAGTAGATGTATCACGATGCAAATCAGTCGGCATGTACAATGGTTCAGAAACTCTAGTACTATCATACAATAGTTCTTTTTCTATACCAGTGCCTGGCTCCAGTCCCCACAAATAGATTCCGGTTAGGGTAGTATCAGTTTCAACACCCGATGCTGCCGAATATAATCCGGTTTGAATGGCATTCTGACCTGAAAGGCATAAATCACTCTCATCGCATGAAGTCATAACCAGACCCCATAATGCCAATAGTAATATTCCAATAAGTTTTGTATTCATTCCAAAAGCTTTGATACAAAAATAACAGGAAGGAATAAGAAAGAAGTGAACAAGGCGAAAAAATATCATAAAAAATACAAAGTGTCCTGTCTGTCCGATTACGAACATATGGCTGTCCATTAACGAACGCAGCAAAGCCATTCTAAATAATCTATTCAGCTGTATATCTGTACATTTAGGATTTTGGTCTATTAATTGATACCATGGTCTCATTAACTTAAACTTAGAAGTTTGAATATGAAGAACCGTTTTTTATTATTGGCTCTTTCGCTTTTTTTAGCCGGTGTTGGTGCTATTGAGGCCCAATCGAATAAAATAAGCTTTGAAGAATATGACTTGGATAATGGTTTACACGTTATCCTTCATCAAGACAAATCGACCCCTATTGTTACTGTTTCAGTAATGTATCACGTGGGATCCAAAAATGAGAATCCTAATCGTACCGGATTCGCACACTTTTTTGAGCATTTAATGTTTGAAGGCACTGAAAATATTCCAAGAGGTGAATACTCTAACTTTGTTGAACGCGCAGGAGGAACCTTAAATGCCAATACATCAAATGATCGTACTTATTACTACGAAATTCTTCCTTCAAACCAGCTAGAGCTTGGATTATGGTTAGAATCAGAAAGAATGCTTCATGCAAAAGTTGATTCTATTGGTATCCAGACTCAAAAGAAAGTGGTAATTGAAGAAAAGAAACAAACGGTTGACAGTCGTCCATACGGAACACTCCTTCAGGAAACAATGAGCCGTGCTTTTACCAAACACCCTTATCGCTGGACTGTAATTGGCGACCCGGATCATATTCGCGCAGCTAAAGATGAAGAGTTCCAGCAGTTTTATAAAGAATTCTACGTTCCAAATAATGCAGCACTGGTCATTGCTGGTGACATTGAGATCAGCGAAACCAAAGAACTTATTAATAAGTACTTTGCTGAAATCCCTAAAGGCAAGAAAGATATTTACCGTCCTTCGGTTGTTGAACCTGCTTTAGGAGGAGAAGTTCGGGATACTATTTTTGACAATGTTCAATTACCATTGATTGTTCAAGCTTATCGTACACCAGCAATGGGTACTGAGGATTATTATGCATTGGACATGTTGTCGACTCTTTTATCAGGAGGACAAAGCTCTCGTTTTTATAAATCACTGGTTGACGAGCAACAAAAAGCATTACAAATTGGTTCTTTTGCATTACCATTCCACCACCCAAGTGTTGCTTTGGCTTATGCATTACCAAATATGGGTGTTGACTGTGCTGATTTAGAAGAAGCCATTGATGTTGAAGTAGCTAAAGTACGTGATGAGTTGATTTCTGAGCGCGAATTCCAAAAACTGCGTAATCAATTCGAAAATTCATTTGTAAAATCAAATGTGAAACTGGCAAACCGTGCAGAAAACCTGGCAACAAACTATACTTACTTTGGTAACACCAACCTGGTTAATACCGAACTAGACAAGTACCTTGCTGTCACACGCGAAGATATCAAGCGCGTAGCAAACAAGTATCTTGTTCAAGACAATCGTGTAGTATTATATTATTTGCCTAAGTCGCAGCAAAACTAATCACGCACAAAGAGTTAGATTACTGATTATAAAAAGATAAAACCAAGAATGATTGGTTTCAAAAAACAAAAAAGAATGAAGAAATCAGTTTTATTTTTACTAGCAATTCTTGTTGCTTTTAATATAAATGCCCAATTAGACAGAAGTACGCCACCTAAACCAGGCCCTGCACCAAAAGTAAACATTGGACAGGCTAAGTCTTTTGAGTTAAAAAACGGACTTAAAGTTTTTGTGGTTGAAAATCATAAAGTACCAGTTGTATCATACACATTATCTCTTGATCTTGATCCTATTGTTGAAGGCGATAAAGCAGGATATGCCAGCATGGCCGGTGATTTAATGAGTACAGGTACAGCCAATCGCACCAAGGCAGAAATTGACGAAGCTGTTGATTTCATTGGAGCGAGCTTAAGAACCAGCTCAACAGGCATGTATGCTACATCATTGAAAAAGCACTCTGGAGAGTTACTTGACCTAATGACCGACGTTTTATACAATCCTTCTTTTCCTAACGAAGAACTTGAGAAAGCCCAAAAGCAAATGCTTACCGGTTTAAAATCTCAAAAAGACGACCCTAAGGCCATTGCATCAAACATTAAAAGTGTTCTACGCTATGGCAAAAACCACCCTTATGGAGAAATACTAACTGACGAATCAGTTGAAGCCATTACTGTTGATGACTTAAAAGCTTATTACGACACTTATTTCCGTCCAAACGTAGCATACCTGGTTATTGTTGGAGATATCTCAGTTAAGGAAGCAAAAAAACAGGCTAAAAAATATTTCGCTTCCTGGGAAGCAAAGGAAGTTCCTTCATATGAGTATGATATGCCTAAAGCTTTTGAACAGCCAAAGGTTGTAGTAGCAAACAAAGATGGCTCAACACAATCAACAATCTCATTATCATACAATATAAATCTTAAGCCTGGTGCCCCTGATGCAATTAAAGCTCGTGTTATGAATCAGGTCCTTGGCGGTGGCTCATTCAGTGCTCGCCTATTCCAAAACTTACGTGAAGACAAAGGCTTTACTTATGGCGCCTATTCTTCTTTGAGCGCGGACGAAATTGTTGGTTCATTTAATGCCGGAGCCAATGTTCGTACAAGCGTGACCGACAGTGCGTTTACTGAGATTATTTATGAGATGGATCGCATGCGAACAGAATTAGTTCCTGAGGAAGATTTAACACTGGTTAAGAATTCACTAACAGGTAGCTTCTCTCGCTCATTAGAAGACCCTGCAACAGTGGCTCGCTTTGCTTTAAACATTGAAAAGTATAACCTGCCTGCTGACTATTATGAGACATATCTTGAAAAACTAAATGCAGTAACACCCGAGGATGTTAAGGCAATGGCTCAGAAGTACCTGACTCCGGATAACGCATTAATACTTGCAGTAGGTGATGTTCCAAATATGAAAGCAAACCTTTCTAAGTTTGCCAAAGATGGTAAAGTTGAAATGTATGACTTCTATGGAAATGTTGTAAAAGCAATGCCTCTTCCTGCAGACTTAACAGCTGAAAAAGTAATTGCTAAATATGTTGATGCAATTGGTGGTAGCCAAGCCCTTGACGCTGTTAACGAATATGCCATGGAAGGAAGTATGAGCGTACAAGGCATGCCATTAAATATGAAAATATACAGTCGCCGCCCTAACCAGCAATGTGTTGAAACATACATGCAAGGCAATCTTGTTTCTAAACAAGTATTTAATGGCGAAGCAGGTAAAGTGGTTAGCCCTATGGGTGAACAGAAAATTGAAGGTGAAATGTTGGAAAACATGAAAACCGAGTCAATTTTATTCCCTGAAACACAATATGCAGAACTGGGCTTCAAACTTGAGCTTGTTGGTGCTGATAATATTGATGGACAAGATGTAGTTAAATTAAAAGTTGTCAATCCTTCGGGCAAAGAACAAACAGTTTTTTACAGTCGCTCAACAGGATTAAAAGTAAAAGAAGTAAGTACAACACCACAAGGTACAATGGCCAGTACATACAGCGAATACACAGAAGTGAACGGAGTTAAATTCCCTAAGAAAATGACTCAGGCTGTTGGTCCGCAAACATTCGATATTGTATTTGAAACAATTAAAGTAAACGAAGGTATTGACGCAAATAAATTCGATATCTAATCATTGGCATGGAACAGATATCGAAGCAATCATAGTTTTTAAGAATCTGATTTATTATTTCGGACAAAGTTAGATTGATAGTTTGAAGATTGCTAAGTTAAAAAGGCGGCCAAAGGGCTGCCTTTTTTCATTATTTTTATCTGCCAGTAATTAGCCATGTTTTGTAAATCCATGAATCAATCAAAAGCAAGCCGACAATCATTTAACATTAGTGACAGTCATTGGTACCGAAACATGGATTAGAATGTAAGCTATGACTTTCAGAAGCGAATTTTAGATACTTTATAACGAATAAAATGAGATACACACTATTCACTTTACCTTTAGCTTTCCTTTTATCTTTTTCTTCGACACAGGCACAGGATGAAGCCGAGATTCTAAAGCATTTTCACAGTATTACAGCCGAAGAGGTTTTTAGTTATGCCAAAGCCCTTTCGGAACCAAAATTTGATGGCCGGCTCGCCGGTAGCCCTGGCTATACAAAATCGGCAGAATGGGTTGCTGCCCATTTAAAAAAATGGAATATCAAACCTGGTTACGGCGAATCATATTTCAAACATTTTCAGCAAGATTATACGGTTGTCAAATCAACAGGGGCATTATCGATTCAGCTATTTGATAAAAAGGGTAATTCCATAGAAAAAAGCTATTCATTTCCTGAGCATTATTTTCCAGGCTCTAATTCTGCCAATGGAACTATTGAAGGAGAATTGGTTTATGTTGGCTATGGCATTACGGCACCTGTGCACCATTATGACGATTACAAAAATGTTGATGTTAAGGGTAAAATTGTGTTGATTGAGCCCGGTCATCCAAA
Source organism: Bacteroidales bacterium (assembly GCA_022361295.1). Classification (GTDB taxonomy): domain Bacteria; phylum Bacteroidota; class Bacteroidia; order Bacteroidales; family Marinilabiliaceae; genus Carboxylicivirga. The sequence continues at coordinate 1,679 of JAKSBD010000617.1, read as the reverse complement.
GCCCGAAACTGCTAAAGAATGGAACGACTGGGCCGCATTTGCAGGTTCTTCTGAGAAAATGACCAATGCGCTTAATCATGGTGCCAAAGGTGTCCTATATATCTCTAAACTGGCCAGCCCCGGCATGAAATACCATGATGGGCTTGTCTATTGTCACGTTGATAAAAAAGTGGTTGAAGAGTTATTCTTTGCAAGAAACCTTGATTACAGCAAAGTAAAAGATACATTAACGAGTAAGAATAAATCGCAAAGCCAGACTTTAGGGCATAAGGCAAGCATAACAGCCGAAACTGAATATCATCCCAACGGTTCATATGCAAATGTCATTGGTGTTATTCCAGGCTCTGATCCTGTTTTAAAAGATGAGGTTATTATGGTTGGTGCACATTTGGACGGACAAGGTAATCTTGGTGAGTTATTCCCGGGTGCTCTGGACAATGCATCGGGTGTAGCAGATATTATGGCTGCTGCAAGAGCATTAACAAAACTACCTGCCCCAAAACGAACCATTGCTTTCTTTTTTATTGGTGCCGAAGAAAAAGGATTGCTGGGTGCGTTTGAATATGCCAAAGAGCCTCTTTTCCCAAAAGAAAAAACCATTTGCTACATCAACCTTGACATGGTAGGCAATGGAACAGGTTTGTACTTTGGAGGAGGCAAATCGTTTCCTGATATCTTTAAACATTTTGAGGAAGCCAATGCCAGGTATATTCACCGACCACTCAAAACACGCCACTTAAACCGAAGCTATAAAGGTCGCCCGAGAACCGATGGAATGGCATTGTCGCAAGAGGGTTTCAGAGCATTAAGTGTGCATTGCACTGATAGGATTAAAAAACTGTATTATCATCATCCGGCTGACACATATGAAACATTGGTACCGGAAATAATGGAAGACGTCAGCAAATGGCTTTATTTGGGCTTGTATTCGCTAGCTAATGCTGAAACAATTGACCTAACTGAAGTGACAGACGAAGAGTAATCAATTAAAGCTGTCAAAATATTATATTATGGCAGCTTTTTTTTAATACTGCAACATTCGTTCACTTCTATAGCTAAGTCTATTTTAAAAAAGATTTGGTATAAATATTAGCAGATAGCATTTTTATAAAACTAACTCCCAATACCCCACATCAATCCATTTACCAAACTTACGGCCAACCTCCTTAAACTGACCTATCTTTTGAAAGCCCATCTTTTCGTGTAGTCTTACACTCGCATCATTGGGCAATGAAATACCCCCAATAACAGCGTGTATATCCATGCTATTTAGCTCACCTATTAAATGTGAATATAATTTTGTCCCTATGCCCTTTCCGTGAGCCTCAGGATGCAAATAAACCGAACTCTCTACCGTTTTCATGTATGCCTTGCGCAATTTCCATTGACTTGCATAAGCATAACCAAGAATCTGATTACTCTCTTCAAAAACTATAAAAGGATATTTAGCATTGATCTTTTTGATACGATTAAGCATTTCATTCTCATCAATAAGATCCAATTCAAATGTGGCAATACTTGAGTCAATATAGTGATTGTAAATACCTGCGATACAATCTGCATCCGTGGCCTTTACCGGGCGAATCATGCTACTTATTTTTGTTTTTAATCCTTGTAAATTAAGAAAAATCAGTTTGCAATTACAAAAGTAAAGCCCGTATGACGTTTCAAACGGGCTT
>JAKSBD010000234.1 GCA_022361295.1 Bacteroidales bacterium | reverse complement strand
CTACCTGTGCATGTATACTTACTACCTGTGCATGTATACTTACTACCTGTGCATGTATACTCACTACCTGTGCATGTATACTTGCTACCTGTGCATGTATACTTGCTACCTATGCATGTATACTTGCTAAGAGGACTTTGATACTTACAAACCACAGAAAACACAGAAGAACAAAGAAAAAGCTTGAGTTATTGGTGGCACGGATTGCAAATCCGTGCCAGCGTTGCGGTAGCGATGATTATATAAACATCAGGTACATTGCAAAACACGCGACTACCAATATGGCAGATAAAAACCTGAAATTTTTATACCACGCCACACCTTTTAACTCGGTCGTTTCTTCCTTCCATAGCTGCACAGTCCATGTATTCTGCGCCACCTTTTCAACATCTGGCAAATGTGAAACTAAACTAACTACTATATTAACACCCATACTAAATACCATCACCATTGGAGCGATTAATAAGAAATGATATGGGATGGTTACATCCATGGCATATTTCATTATCATGATAATAGCTGCTACTAATATCCCGGAAATTAGTCCCCACAAGGCTCCCTTTTCGTTGGAACGTTTCCAGAATAAGCCCAGGAAGAAAGTTCCTACAATAGGCGGTGCCAGATATGAAACCACCTCCTGATAATATGACACCAGGGAATCAAACTTTTGAATAAATGGTGCCCAGAAAATAGCAATCAGCAATACCACCAAAGATGTGATTCGACCAACTTTTACCAGTTTCTGACTATCGGCGTTTTTATCCCATCGTTGATAAAAATCCATGGTAAATAGTGTTGACACAGAACTCAGGGTTGCGCTCAATGTAGATGTCAGGGCTGAAATCATTGCTGCTAATATTAAACCAATCAATCCAACTGGAAGCAGTTTTACTATCAGGCGCGGATACACCTGGTCCGTATTAATTCCAAAGCTCGATTTCAGTGTGCTGCCATCGATTAATTCAGTAGGCAAACCATCTACTCCAAATAGGTTTATTCCTCGTCCAATAAGACCGGGAAGAATAAAAATAAAAAGGGTAAACAGGTAAAGAAAACCAACGAACAACACACCTTTACGACCATGGTCGATTGACCTGGCAGACAATACACGCTGCACCATCACCTGGTTATTGGCCCAAAAATAGAAGCCTAAAATAGGGATGCCCACCCACATACCAAGCCAGGGTACAGTTGGGTCGTCGAGCGATCGGGTTAGCTTTAACCAAACACCTTCGCCAAAACGGTTGTACAACTCTTCCCATCCGCCAATTTCATGCAGGGCAAAGAAGTACAAGATGCCTGAACCAATAATAAGGATAGTAGCCTGAATCATATCAGCATTGATGGCCGATGATAAACCTCCTATAATGGTGTAACTACCGGCTACAATCGCCATAATGACGATTATCCAAAACAGATCAGCTTCGGGAAAAATCAGCTTAATAATTAATGCTCCTGTATAAAGGGTAGCGGCAGCATCAAGAAAAACATTACCAAAGATGGTGATAAATGAAAAGTAGTAACGAGAACGTTTATCGAAGCGCTTTTCAAGAAATTCGGGCATTGTAAAAATGCCTGATTTGATGTAAAACGGCAGGAAAAACAAGGCAAAGAACACCATTACTAAAACTGAAATCCAGTTATAGTTAAATACAGCTATACCAGAAATAAAGCCCTCACCCGAATGCCCCATAAGCGTTGAGCTAGACACACTGGCTGCAAACAAGGACAAACCAACCACGGGCCAGGTCATATTACGTCCCGCCAGAAAATAAGAAGTTGAGTCGGAACTCTTCCCATTTCGTAAGGCCCACCAGACTATGCCGATAATAAACAAGGCCAGTATGGTTATATCTATTGTACTTATATTCATATTTAAAAATTTAGTATCAAAATTTGAGCATCAAGTATCAAGATGATTTACAGCTTGATAAACAAAACACTCAGACACAGAGTTTCATTTTATAGACTAAAGACACAAGACCGAAGATACAAGACTGATTTATTATCATTAAAAACATCTTATGTCTTTTATCTTGATTGTTATGTCTTCTTTCAATTAATACTCTAATGAAGTTAATAACACAAAGCTATTGGCCGGGACAGACAGTTGAATTCCGTTTTTGGCTTTAATACCTTGTTCTGTTGCGACAGGAAATCCGTTTTCATCCACCTTACGCTCTCCATCAACGTACAGAAACTTCTTGATTGGTTTAGTTAGCGAAACATCTAATTCTATTTCGTGGGCCACCATTGAATTATTCACCAAAGCAATGGTCATATCATCATCCATAGCACTTGCTGTCAGTCGCAGGCCTTCAATACCTGTATCGCTGGTCTTAAGCACACTGCTTCCCGTTGGGAAATAGCGACACAGAAGCGACCACGAATAAAACCACGGACGTATATTCTCATCATCCGGATTATTACATAATTCAGTACCCAGACTATTCCACATACCCCATCGCTTCAGCTCATTTTTATTGCCCCAGTCACCGCAAGTATGCATAGCATCGTCAAGTGCCCATGCAGCAGAGCCCGAATAACCGGCATTCATGCTTTGAATGAGACCATCGGCCATATCAATGCCATAGCTGTAATTATAAACATCCATCTGGCTGTCTTCGCAGGCATACGGATCAGCTTTGGCTTTTTCCTGGTTGGCCTGTCCGTTTCGACTAAAGCCCAGTTCGCCAAAAATAATTTGTTTGCCTGTTGCCCTTGCATACTGAGCTACCCTTTCATGCCATGTTCTGAATCCACCACTGCGTACCAAATCATATTCGGTATAATCATGTACTTCATAAATACCTACATAATCATCCAACTGTTTGGCCGTTTGTTCAACCCAGCCAGCGCCGGTATACTGTGAATTCGGATTATCATAACGCGTAACTGCATCGGGGCCAGCTACAGAAATATATTGATCTAATCCCTTTGCCTTCAAGGCATCATTCAGCATTTTTACACCTTCACTCCACTCTGCAAAATCACCATTAGTCGTTGCCCAGTCTCCATTGGGCTCATTAACCAGGTTGTAGTATTTCAAACAAGTATACCCCTTCTTGATAATCAGGTATTCGAGGTAAGCCACTATACTGTTGATCCATTTTGCATCATTGGCGCCCGAGAATTTGTCGCCATGCCCTAAATGCGTATCATGCACTTTGTAAGGCGTTCCCCATTCACCAAAAAGCACTGTTATGTTATTTGCCTGGGCATAATCCAATATTTTCTCAAGCGCTTTAACTTCCGGGGTTGTAAAATCCAGAACCGGCATATCGTTTTCATCAAATCCCACCAAATAACGCCAGTTAGCCTGGTCGAGCACCCGAAATAACCGTGGCTGCATATAATCAAGACGTTCAAAATTCATGTCCCACTTTTCATCGGTCATCAGCAGGCCCCAGTCGGCATTCTCTGTATCGGCATGTGGATAAGCCGACCACTGAACACCGTTGCCAATAAAATTCTCACTAATTACCTCATTGGTATTAACCTGTATTTTAACAAGGTTTTTATGCTGACAAGATGTTAGTATCATTGCCGCCATTATAATTGAAATAAAAAATCGCATAATCTTTCCTGTTTAACAGCCTATCTTAGCTATTGATCTTAGAACCTGTTTAAGTTTTAGTATCCTAATATTGATAACATCTCAACCGCATAACGACGTCCGAGCTTGCGAACTCCGCTTGAGTTAAAATGTACATTATCATCACTCACCTCACATCCTTTGGAAGAAATAACATGAGCTGAAGGCACATAATACGGCAAACCATTTATAATGGTATTCATACTTGAGCAAACACCCCCTTGTTCAGCATGTACAACTTCTCCTGCCAGCAGCGGCACCTCATCAGCTTTCAAATTCAGATCGGCCAACATGTTTTCATAAACAGCTTTGACATACAACGGCCAATCTTTATTGCGTTCGTTAGTTTCGCCCTGATGCAATAAAATACCCTTGATAACACCTGACTTTTGAGCCTCTTTTGCCATGTCGATCAATCGTTGATATGGGTTTCCGCCATATGCCTTGATCTTATCTGTAAACCATTTTGCGGGGTAAGTCTCCGTATAATCGTGATAGATTGTTTTATCGAACAAACGAATATCACAACCACCAACAGCAACATTGATAACACCAACATTAATACTATCGGGTAATATCGCCACCATGGTTCTCCCGAAATAATCGGCAGGTGAAAGCCCTACATAACATTGACTCAATGGCGGAACAGCCGGGTACCAGCTACCTATCTTTCTGTTATTTTTCTCACAATCGACCGTAGCCATCATCTGAAAGCGCGGATCAACTGTTTGATCCT
>JAKSBD010000592.1 GCA_022361295.1 Bacteroidales bacterium | reverse complement strand
TCAAAAAAGCTTTGTGAAAATTCAAGAACACGATTCTGAAGTGGTTTTTAAGTTTCCGGCATCTGATAACGATGACCAGCATGTAGCTGTTTTAACCGTGACCGAATTGTCGGTTTATGACGGCGCTTTTCCTGGTAAAGGTGATGTGCTTGAAAACGGAACGGTTATAAGCAATGCATTAGAGGGCTTAAGGTTTAATGTGAAAGTAAACGATGAATTGATATTGACCAGTAATGTGCTAAGTACTTTCAATGCTGATGGATATTATAATGATGTGGCAATGACGTTTAACCCTAAACCATATAATCTCAAAGGTGAACTGGCCCGCGATGATAATAAAGGGTATTGGGTGTTTGCCTTTAGTAATGACAGCGAGGTGATACTTAATCATGCATTGGAATTAGACATTGATGGTAAGGATGAGAATATGCCGGTTAATCGGATTGAAAATTCACTGTTTATAAAAGATGTGGTTATAGAAACCAAAGCTCAAACAAGTGCCTTATATAATGAGCTGGTAAAGATTGATGATATTGAAGAAGACAGTGAAACATATGCTGTAACCTTAGCTTCTGCCTTTAATGAATACACTCAAATGTTTGTTACCTATGAGTATGACAATACAATTATCGCAAATGTTAAAGCGGTAGCTAAAGAGAATATAGATGATAAGCTATGGTGGGTTGATCTGGAATTTGAATTCAGTGATGGAACCTGGGTGAGCGGTGAGGAACTTTTTGATGATTACCTCACAAATTTTAAGGTAGAGCTGGAACAAATTGTAGATGAGTTTGAGTGTAAATTTGGTATTTGACTCTTGATGCCTGATTAATATAAAATCGATGAAGTAAGAAAGGTGCCATTGCTGAGCACCTTTTTTATGTTTAGGCTGTAACTTATTGTTCTTTCAGCATAAACTCCAGGGGAATATTTAAACGTTTGCGCCAGGCATTTTCTGAATGATCAGCCCCTTTAAATTTCTTCGAAATATAATTCTCACTGGGTTTATACCCATTTAGTGTAAATAGCGAGTCAACCTTCAATTGGTAAGGCTGGTATAACGAATCAAGGGCAACAGTGCCATAATCGAAATAAAAACGGTGTGTTCTTGAATTCGGAATGTTGTCTTTGAGATAATTAACGGTAATGCCATTGATTGCCGGCCAGTGAGTTGACATGCAAATAGCGCCCTGGAATATACCCGGGTACTCACAAACAGCATAACAACTTATTAATCCGCCCATGCTCGACCCCATTATAAAGGTGTTCGCCTTGTTGTTTTTGGTACTGTAAGTCTTATCTATAAATGGCTTTAACTCTCGGGTAATGAACCTAAGATATTTGTCGGCCAGCATGCCTTGCTCAAATACGTTAAGGTTTATGTAAATATCTTCCATCTCCAAAAGGCTTTTTTGTTGAGCTTTAGAAAGGTGCTTCCATGCACGCTGAGGAAAATACTCGGCATGTCGTTTTTTGCCATTGTTCCAAATGCCAACAACAATGCAGTCGCGTATACGCTTATTATTCATCAACGAAGCCATAACCTCGTCAACACCCCACTCCTGCTTGTTCCAGGTGTTTTGCGCATCAAACAGCATTTGTCCGTCATGCATATATAAAACAGCATATCTTTTCTCATTGCTGTAACCATCAGGCAGCCAAACGTCAATGTTCCGTGAATCAACAAATTCTGATGTAAATGATGTATGCCTGACAACTGTACCTGATGATACTTTAATTTCTTGTGCATAAGTTGCTAAAGCAAATAGGCATAACAACGAAGGTAGAAGAAGTCTCATGATGATATCTTTAGAGTGAATAAGCCTGTAATTGCCCAATATCAAAAAGATAAAGGCAAACGTCAAGTTATGGAGGCAGATCAGTATTTGTCGAATGTTATTCGTGTTTTGTAAGTTGTTTCTTTGACTTATTATATAATTCTTTAATCTAAAATAACTATGTAAGTCTTTGTGTTTTAATGTATAAAAGATTTATTTGAAATATTCATAATAAACTATAGAGAACAAATAACTCAAGTAAATAGTGTATAAGCTAAAAGATAAATGACATTATCTAAATTAAAAATGTAAGCGAACATCTATAAAATAGAAAACGAAAATGAAAAATAAGAAGTATATATATTGGGAAAAGATAATGGCACATATAAATAATACATACTATTGATATAATAAGAAAGATGCATTTATATTATAGAATGATGTATTGTTAAAACAGGAATATGGATCGATGCTAAAGATTTACATTCTTATAATACATTGACCTGTTTCGTAAGCTAAATATGAACATTACGGGGCGGTTTATGAAGAATGTTATTAAAAACCATTTTTTGTATACTTCAATGCAAAAGCTTCATACTTCAAAACAAAAGCTTATACTATAAACTCATTA
>JAKSBD010000454.1 GCA_022361295.1 Bacteroidales bacterium | reverse complement strand
GTAACTAATGGTTTGCCTGTGTTGGGGGATTACATTACCCACATCTTCAACACTTTTTACAGCATACGGCTTGTTGCTCAGATACTGATAAGTGCCAATACCAGCGTGACTTTTAATATTACCGTTGGCGTGGTACTGTGTTTCAAAAGCATTACCAAAGGCTGTACAATGGGTTAAACGGTCCAGGTTATCGTATTCAAAGCTTTCAGTCATATTGCGTCGCTGGTCGCTACGGCTGGTCAGGTTGCCTGTTGTCGTATTAAAACTATACCCAAAGTGCTGCAATATGGCAGATGTACTGGTTTTTGTTGCTTTTATTTCTGTTGGAAAACCATAGGAATCAAAACCTTGCTGTACTCTTACACCATTGCCGTACATCTGATTGGTGACATTCCCAAAGGCATCTTGTCCGCTCAGTGTCCATAAGTTGGTATTCCCATTTTTTATAGCGGTTAAAAGTTGGTTGCTGTTATAATGGTAATTTATTGTATAATTCATCGCACCATAGGTCGTACTGTTCAATCGTCCGTTGCTATAGTTATAAGCCTCGCTATAGGTATGCCCGTCTACCGTTTCGCTAAAGCCGGTTAGCTGTAGTAAATTATTGTAGGTATAGGCAGTACTTGTTCCATTGTTACTGCTGCGGCCTGTCACTAAACCATCAGAATTATAAAAATAGGTAGTACTTATTTCGGGACTGGCTTCACTTATCAGCCTGTTGTATGTATCAAAAGTGCGGGTCGTTACCTTATTATTGGCATTGGTTTGACGATACAGGTTACCCGATGAATCGTACTGATAAGTTATTGTGCCGGCACTTGGGTCAGTCATTGCTGTTTTACGTCCATAGCCATCATAAGTAAAACTGGTAACAATGCCTCCCGGTGCAATAATCCTCGATGGTTGTCCATCGCCCCTTAGCACATAGCTAATAGTACCCCCGGGATCAGAGGCACTTATTAAATCCCCGCGTGCATTGCTTGTTTTGGTGCTGCTGCGCCCTGCTTTAGATACCGTTACGCTGTTGCCACTGTAGCTATAATTGGTTATGGCTCCCGATGCTTCTGTTATTTTATTGGGTCGGCCATAGCTATCATAACTTGTGGTATTCCACCTTTTATTGTTATAAGTTGGCAGACTGGTTCGGTAAGCCCTGCCCTGGCTGTCGTATTCTGTATAAGTATAAATCCAGCCCTGCAAACCAATGTGCCCGC
>JAKSBD010000506.1 GCA_022361295.1 Bacteroidales bacterium | reverse complement strand
TTCAATTTGTTTGAATGATTTTCTATCTTATAAACATCCATTATATTGGAGATCAGATTCAGCATATTCTTACCAGCTCCTTGCACAAGCTCTTCTCGCAACTTTCTGTTAGCAATGTTCTGATAGTTTAAAATAACTGACAGCGGATTCTTCAGATCATGAATAATCATGTTTGAAATAAGTTCCTTATGTTTTTGTAAGGCTGTAATCCTTTTATGTTTTTCTTGTAACAGATCGTTTTGCTCCCTTATTTCAGACACCTGTTCATTTATCTTATTTTCCAGATTTAAGTTTATAGAATCAATATGCGATTTTGCAATCCGCATTTTACGTCGTTGCCAAAGGAGTACAAAAATTGAAAATGCCTCAAGAACAACTAATCCTAAAAAAACTGAGATGGGTATCCAAAAGTCCCAAATGGTTTTTTCCTTATTAACAATGGCACTGCCCTGAGGTAATCTGTTCGATGGAATATTAAATTTATCAAGTGCTTTATCACTAAAGTAATGACTTGAACAATCGATTTTAAAGTGCTTTTGAGTCTGTGACAAATTCGTTAAAACACTATCGATGCAGGCAGCTGTGTTATACCCTACAGAATCAATTACATAACAATGCCCCCCTACAACATTATTATTAAGATCATTAATAAAGTGTGTTCCCGTAACAAATATTGGAATAGTAGTATGATGATTGATTTTTTCCAGAACATCATATGGAACAACATCTTTTCGACCTGAATTATAAACTGATTGATAATATACAACTGTCTTATCAGGAGCTGTATTAATTTTGTCAACTATATCAGAAACTGGTATCCCACTGACGAATTCAATATCCAAATCGTAGTTTGAAAAGTCTATCTCCCTTTCAAGCCGCCTCTTAGAATAGTCGTCAATTATATAGTAAATATGTTCCGTATCAGGTAATACCTTCATAATGGCACTCATACAGTCATTTACATCATACTCCAATTCTATTTTATAAAAATGCTCCGGTACATGTCTCATATCAAAAATGCCTCCGATATAAAATACCGGTATCGCTTTACACGGAGGAGGTGCATAATCCAATAACCATTCGACAACATCCCTTTCAACACAAACTATTGCATCAGGCATATCTTTGAGATATTTTATTTCCAGCAATTCTGTAAAAAGTTTGTTATAAGTTGTGTCGCCACCGGCAATTGAAGAACTGAGGTTTTCAAAATGAATATCAACATCAAGGTCATTCGTTCGAAAATACTCCTTAACACCATTGTTGAAGAGTGTTACAGCGGGAAAACTTTGTGGATCACTATGAATAATCAAAATATCAAATCCGGCATTATTGGCAAGGACATCCGTTGATGTCAAATTAATCAGACACACTAAATAAGATAAAGTTCTTATTAATTGCAGTCTCAAAATTTTTACCATACCTAAACCACCAGTTTTCAATTTGTTTAACTATTCATTATAAAATTTGCAAGTACAAATATTGAAAAAAGCCCAAAATATCTTTCTTAAAAACTAATTAAAATAAGTTAGCAAAAGGTTAACATTAATTAATTGAAACACCATTGATTTAGGTATATCAAACTCCTGTTAACCTTTTGCTACCATGCCATTTGCATCCTTTCGCACAATCTCATCGTACTTTTGTACACGGGCATCAAACTTAAATTACACACATAAAATAAGCCTTCAATAACATGGTATATATGCGAATGAGATCTAAAGAATTATATAGAATCTTGGCAAGCCTATTATTAGGTTTCCTTATAAGCACTTCTTATGCGATTAACGATGATAGTATAAGTGATGCAACTTTGAACGGGGCAATACCACCAACAGGTACCGAACTTACATGGTATGCGTTACGATCAGGTGATTGGACCGATTGGGAAACCTGGACGCTGGATCCATCAGGTAATTTACCCAATAACCCGGGCAATGACATTCCTGGCACAGACGATAATATTGTTATCCACTCTGGTAAAACCGTTAATATTCATCAAGTCGACGGGATTCTTG
>JAKSBD010000590.1 GCA_022361295.1 Bacteroidales bacterium | reverse complement strand
ACTTTACGCCAATGAGACTAATCAACTAATTGATTCGGATTATTATTTGAAGGGCTAAGTATTGAAGCGTTGAGTTGTTTAAAAAGAAAACGCAGAGACGCTGAGGCGCAGAGTTTTATTGTTTGTTTAACTGTTGATTTGTCGAATCGTTGAACCGATAAAATGTCGATTTGTCTAATTGTCTAACAGTCTAATTGATAACCAAGCTGTCAATAACGGGCTGAAGGCCCGGCTTATTCTAGCCCAGGGCAAAGCGCAGCGACGCCCTGGGTTTACATCATATCCATCATCCCGCTGCAACCTTACTTATCCTTACATGTGGTATTGTGATGACGGATCTAACTCCATTTCATTACGCAATATTTCAAATAAACCATTAACTTGAGAAGCTCAATTGAAAACTATGCTGAAAAGGATTAAATGGGGTATTATCGGTTGCGGCAATGTTACCGAGGTAAAAAGTGGTCCTGCTTTTAATAAAATAGAGGGGAGTCACTTACAAATTGTTATGCGAAGAGATGCTGAACTTGCTCAATCATATGCCAGTCGCCATGGAGTACCACAATGGACCAATAATGCGGAAGACATTATATATCATCCGGATATCAACGCCGTTTATATTGCAACGCCACCCGGAGCTCATCCCGAGTATGCCATAAGTGCCATGAAGGCAGGAAAGGCGGTTTATGTGGAGAAACCCATGGCTGCAACCTATGAACAGGCACAGGAAATGCTACAGGTAAGTGAGGAAACCGGTGTTCCATTATTTGTCGCTTATTACCGACGTACCTTACCCGGTTTTCTAAAGGTAAAGGAGTTGATTGATGAAGGTGTTATCGGACAAACACTCTACGTTAATATGCGCCTTATTCGTCCTGCCAAATCCTATGAGATAAATGAGGTGGAGAACATCTGGCGATTGCAGCCCGAGCATTCAGGCGGTGGCATATTTTATGATCTGGCATCACATCAACTCGACTTTCTTGATTTCCTGTTTGGCCCCATAAAATCGGTTTTTGGTGTGGCAGCTAACCGGGGAGGCTATTACGAAGTAGAGGATACGGTCAGTGCATCCATGCAGTTCAAAACAGGTGTGGTTGGTAACGGCATATGGTCATTTGTGACCAATAAGGATGCTGAAGAAGATGTTATTGAGGTGGTGGGCACCAAAGGGAAGATCCAACTCACCAGCTTCAAACATGAGCCGGTCGTTCTTTTTAGAGATGGTGAAGTGCTTGAGTTCCCCTATCTGAATCCCGAAAACATACAGTACAACCTCATTAAGCAGGTGGTTGAATCACTGCAGGGTATTGGCGAATGTGTGAGCATGGCCGATAGCGCCATCCGAACAAATAAAGTCATGCAGAAGATTGTGAAAGACTTTTACGAGTAGAAGGTTTTTTTATTTGTCGAACTGTCCAATTGAGCAATTGTTGATTTGTTTAAAAATTTAACCGCAAAGCCGCTGAGGCGCAAAGGTTTTTTATTGTCAAATCATCGATTTGATTAACTGTCTGATAGCTAAGCCCGCTGCAACCTTCAACAACGAAAAAAGGGCACCAAACGGCGCCCTTCATTAAAATATAACGTAGTTTATTACTTAACTACCTGCATAATTGAGTTGAAGATATCCTTGTTTTCTTCAATCTTGGCATCACTACCATATACACAGTAGATATCCTTTGCCAATACATCTTCCACCATCTTATTCATGTTCTTGATGTCATCTGATGTGGTTGCTAAAATAGCGGCACGCTCAGACTGAAGCTCTTCAAGTGATGTTTTTCTGAAATAACGCGCGAAAGCCGTATTTCCTTTTTGTGATACCGTTTTAGGACCATCTAAACGAGCGATAGTACCAATGATAAAACGAGTCATCTCCGTTGTGTCAGCACTAAACTCATTCAGGAAGTTTGGTGTTCCATCATAGTTTTCAAGCGTCTCTGTTAAGTTAGGATCGCGGTATGATGCAAAATACACATTACCAGTCGATGAGAATCCGCTGAATCCGCCGTAAGCACCACCAATCACACGAATTTGAGTCTGAAGGTAATCACGTGATAAAATCTGATTTAATACACGCATCTTACCATTATAATCGTAACCAAGTTCCTTAAAGTTATAACCCTGAACAACAAATTGAACCTTAGATGTTGACATTAAACCTTCATTCTTTGGCTGTGGCTCAAACGACCATGTTGCTTTTGTAACAGGCGCATCTGATAATTGAGCAGTAAAGTTATTCAGGCCAGCAGTATAAGCAGGGTAATTAGCTTCCGAACAAGTCACTGCAGCAGTCAGGTTATTACGGTTAAATAATAACTCAGCTGTTTTTTGAAGATTGGCAATCACCTCTTCTTTGTTAGTGTCGAAATTCTCAGTTAACTCAGTGATGAAGTTATAGTAATCCAAACCATCAATCTCTTCGCTAAACATACCGGCAGGCGAGTAATAAGAAATCAAACGCGTTAATGCAACGTTAATACCATTGTTCTTAATATACGATTCCGTTCTGGCCTGATGACGGGTCAATAGAGACTTCAAGCGCTCTTCATCGTCATACTTGGTCGTTGTCAGAATTTCAGTAATCAGCTCAAACATTTTTTCACTCTTGGCTTCAGTTGCTTTAGCTGTTACACTTAGTTTAGGAGCTAACTTATGAATGTCATTCTCTTCAATATAAGAACTAATACCTGTCCAGAAACCGCCTGTGTGAATATTCAGTTGGTTATCCAACTCACCATATGTGAAGCTGGCAGTATTTAATTTACCCAATAAAGCAGTCTGCAACTGCGCATAAGGAACCAAATCCTGAGGTAATACCGATAAGTCAAAATAAAGTTTGTTATAAAGAATGTTACTGCTAAACTCGTTAAAGTGTAATACAGGAACTTCATTTGATTGTTTTTCTTCAATTGAGTACCACTCCACTTCAGGAGAGATATCAGCTAAGGTCAGCATAGGGATTGTAGCCAATGCTTCAGGAGAATCTTCTTCCTTCTGATAAGCAATCAAAGCTTTGGTATCGGCAACCAGCTTTTCTTTCTCCTCTGCGCTTAAAGAAGCCTTATAGGCTTTTAATTCTTCATTGACCTGCTCATCCAGCTTAGCCTGTAAGCCTGGCTCAGGTTTCAAAGTGATCAATAATGAGTGTGGGTTATCCAGGATATGCTTCTGACAAAGCTCTTCTAGCATATTGGTTGTTAATGCTTCTTTCACCTTAGCTAATGGTGCTTCATATTCTAAGCCTAAGAACGGATCTTCAGCGAAGAACCAGCCCTGGTAGTTAGAGAAAGCAATCATAATACCTTTCTGAGGCGTATCACCTTCACGCATTCTGAATTCCATGCGGTTGATAATACCTTCAAGCGTTTCTTTATCAAAACCTTCAGCAATTACTTTCTTAACGGCGTCAAATACCACTTCTTTAAAACGGGCCTGATCTTCAGGATTAGCATTTTTAACCTGAATTT
>JAKSBD010000588.1 GCA_022361295.1 Bacteroidales bacterium | reverse complement strand
TTTACCTGCCCAAACAAGCACTGTTGTCCAGGTCTTTAATGCACGTTTAAAAAAGCACTTTAAACTGGGGCGTATTCATAGTGTAAACGATGTTATTGTGCAATACACCAGTCATGATGAATACATTCCTGTTCCTAAATTAGCACTTTATAATTCAACCTATTATCAGAATACCTTATTCCAGGTTTTACATTTTCAAATTGGTTTCGATGCCAGGTACAACAGCCAATACTATGCTCCAATGTATATGCCGGCTTCTGGTCAGTTCGTTAACCAGCGCAGCCAAAAGGTGGGTAACTATCCTTTTGTTGATGTATTTGCCAACCTTCAGTTAAAACGCGCACGTATCTATGTCAAGTTTGACCATGTAAACGAAGGTTATCCTAATGAGCCATATTACACTTCTTATCAATACCCTGGCAATCCACGCAGCCTTAAATTTGGTGTATCGTGGAATTTTTATGACTAAGGAGGTAACCTAAATAACGATAAAAGGGTACAAGTCATTAACTTTGCAGTTGTTTTAAGCGTTTATTATGATGAAGTTTATACCGTTATTATTTGTCGTTCTGCTGACTGTTGGCTGCCAGCTTAAAAATGAGCAGGTAACAAAAAAACAGGTAGTTGAGTCAGCTCCAATTGATCTGGATGACATTGTTAAACGGGGTAAAATAAAGGTGGTTACAGACTACAATTCAACCAACTACTTCGTATACAAAGGCCGTCCGCTGGGCTATCAGCTAGAGCTACTGCAAGCCTTAAGCAATACCTTGGGACTTAAGCTTGAAATTGTTGTTTCAAATGATGTTGAAAAGAACTTTGACAGCTTGTTGAACGGTGATGTGGACTTGATTGCCACTAACCTTACTATTACGCGAGACAGAACACACCAGGTTACCTTCACCGAACCACACTGTGTAACACATCAGGTATTGGTACAACAAAAACCTGCTGAAGATGATACCTATGCCAATGAAATAATTCGTAATCAACTTGAATTAGCCGGTAAAACTGTTTACGTTCAGGAAAACTCAGCCTATGTAACGCGCTTAAAAAGCCTGGCCAATGAAATTGGCGACAGCATTCACATCGTTGAAATACCAGACTACGAAGTTGAACAATTGATAGCATTAGTAGCCAACGGAGAAATACCATATACCGTTTGCGATGACAACCTGGCAAGAATTAACCTGAATTTTTACGACAATATAGATGTTGAAACGGCTATTAGCTTTCCTCAAAAGATAGCCTGGGCAGTACGTCCAACTTCATCCGATTTAAAAGATGTGGTTGATAACTGGTTAATTAACTTCAAAAAGACTAACCAATACAAACGTATCTACAGAAAGTACTTCATTAATAAACGTTCTACCCACCTTGTAAACTCGAGTTTCCACTCCATTAAAGGAGGGCGTGTTTCAGCTTATGATGCCATTATTAAGGAAGAAAGTGAAAAGCACAACTTCGACTGGCGTTTAATTGCCGCTTTAATATACCAGGAATCTCGTTTCTTGCCTGAGGTAGAAAGCTGGGCCGGTGCAATCGGGTTAATGCAGCTAATGCCTCAAACTGCAGAAAGCTTTGGTGTAGAAGAAATTACCTCGCCTCAGGATAATATTCAGGGTGGACTTAAATTTTTAATCTGGTTAGATAAGCGTTTTGAAAATATAATAACCGATCCTGATGAACGATTGAAATTTGTTTTAGCGTCCTACAACGTTGGACCAGGCCATGTTGAGGATGCTATGCGATTGGCTGAAAAAAACAATAAAAATCCACATATCTGGGATGATAATGTGGACTACTATCTTCTGAATAAATCAAAACCATCATTTTATAACGACCCGGTTGTTAAGTATGGCTATTGTCGTGGCGAAGAACCTTACCACTATGTTAACGACATTCTTGAGCGTTACACACATTATAAGAATGTGATAACTGATTAGTAAAAAGGCCTGAGGGTTTAATATGTTCCAAAAACTCACTCAACATCATGGCGGTGGCACCCCATATTACGTAATCGTCAATCTTATAAAAAGGTGCATCAACATGAACACCATTAATATTGCGTTTGAATCGGTGAACAGTTTCGGGCATTAATAACTTATTAACAGGTGCCTCAATAACCTCGGCCACTTCTCTTAGATCGGGTATAAAAACCGGTTCAATTTCTGTTACACAAACCTCAGGGTATACAATAAAGTTGGAATTTGGAATATATAAAGAACTCATTTCTGTAATAAAGCTAAGCTCATCTCTATTAATACCAACCTCTTCTTCTGCTTCCCTGAGTGCAGTGTCCAGATACGAACGGTCCCCTTCTTCAAACTTACCTCCGGGAAAACTAACCTGTCCGCTGTGAGCTCCATCATATTTGGGGCGTTGAATCAATGGAATCATCCATTCATTATCCTTTTTATATAGTAGAATTAATACGCTGCTGACCCTCGCATTTTGAGGATCATATTTAGTATTTCCAGTAAATCTTACTGAGGGTGACATTAATTTCTGTGCATCTTTCCCGGGCAGCGGTCTGGTCAATGCCCGGACAAGCAACTCAATCTCCTTCTTCATACACTTTTCTTTACAATGTAACTTTGAAAACCAACAGTTTGTTCTCTTTTAAGTTAATTAATTGTAATGAAATATCCTATTCTGCCTCGCCTTAAATTAGGCGCATAATAAAAGCCGGGCGTTCCCGGCTATTTGTCCCATTTATTAACTTAAACCTTAATTAAGTATTTGCCTGTTTTAAATCAACAACCATACCAATTATTATAAAAGATCTTTTTTTTC
>JAKSBD010000298.1 GCA_022361295.1 Bacteroidales bacterium | reverse complement strand
TTTTTTCTTTTTGTTGATTTGATAAGTAATATACAAAGCAATACATACCATATAAAAAAAAATGGGGTACTAACACCTTCTTCAATCTTAATGAAATGGATGATTGGCAGCAAAAGACAAACAACAATACAAATTAGTTCGAAGAGTTGTTTGTTAAAAAAAACCTTTGAGTGTAAAGCATTAAACTGAACTAAAGGAAATTTTGCAACCAATGGAAAAATATACTTGCCTGTGTTTTTTATGTACCCCATTCTATATATAAACTCAGATTCAATGTTCTGAAACTGTACTTTGAATAATAAAATAGATTGTGTTGGTTATAATGTACTGGCAAAATTATGAATCCGGATTGAAGAACTACGACGGGAATCCGCATTTGTACTGCCAATAAACACTCATAGCTTATAGCTATTGCATTCTGAAGCGTACTTGTGTGATGAGTAAGAAAGAGATTCAGTTATTTTCTCTTCATATACGAAATATGAAGACGTCTTATGATACTGTGTCAAGGTTTAACACTTTGTTTTTAATAGCCCACACTAGCAATGACGCATTATTTCGCGTATTTGTTTTATTTAATAGTCTGCTTTTTAAGCTTTCAATTGCCCGAAGACTCATATTCATATGTGAGGCTATCTCTTTATTTATAAACCCCTCAGCAATCAGATATATCAGTTCTTTCTCTCGTTGGCTTATGAGAGTAGTGTTATTAATTGGTTTAACTTCTTTTGTTATACCCTGGATAATCTGACTAATATATTCATTCGAAATATAATAGTCGCCTTCATATACTTTGTAGATAGCAGTGCGTAAATCGTCAAAATACTTTTCTTTAGAAACATAACCTCTCGCTCCGGCTAAGAATGCGTTCTGGCAGTATTCAGGTTCATTATGCATTGTCAAAGCAATAATTTTAATATCAGCATTCTTCTTCAGAATTTTCTTAGTCAATTCAATACCATTAAGCTCTGGCATTTCAATATCAGCAATGATAATGTCAATCTTAGTCTGAAATTGATTAAAATCTCTTAATAATGCTGCGCCACTCGTATATGTGTGAAGGATATTGAATTCCTTTTCCTGACTTAGAAGAAAACCGATTCCCTCTAACACGATAGGCAAATCTTCTACTATAATAAGATTAATCATGTATTTGATTATTATCGTTATTAAATCTTCTTGAATTATTTGCACACCAGCAACTTCTTGGCTTTTAATGTGTCTGGTAATCTGGTGGTTTGATCCACTTTTAAATAAGTCATTTTAGGATGTTCTGACAGTTGAAGTGTACTTATATTATTACTGCTGCAGTCTACAATCGTTAATTTTGTGGCAGGTGATAAATCCAGTGAATCAATTTCGTTGTTATCGCAATACAAAGCATGTAATCTAGGCATAGCCTGGATATTTAGGCTTTTCAGATGGTTGTCAGCACAATGTAAGTCTCTTAACAATTTTAATTCTCCCATCCTGATGGTAGATAAACTGTTACCGGCAAGCCACAAATCTGTTAACTGGTTGTTTTTAGTAACATCCAGATTTTTGAGTTTGTTATTTGCTAAACCCAAAGATTGCAATTGAGGATTGTACCTTAAATTGATAGAAATTAAGTTGTTATTGTTTAGAAATAGTTGATTGATGTTTCTTAGTCGTGACAAATCAATTTGGCTTAGCTGGCTGTCTTCTATGATAAGTCCCTTGATCTCATTTGGGTTACAGTACACAACTATATCTTTGTCCTGTTTAACAATTACGTCAATCTGAGTGAAGGTATTGGCATCCAGCTTTGATACAAAAACCGACTGTTCAACTTTAACAGTACAATCGGAATTAGCAGATGTCTGTAGCCATAAAGTAATTTTTGATCCATGTTTCATGTCGGTTTTGAACCTAAAAGCTTCTTTCGCATCAGACAAACCTTCTGCAATAAAAAATAATCCGGTGATGGCCACTAAGATAATATGCATTTGTTGTTTCATAATAATCGAATTTGTAATTGATGCACGTATTGTTGATTACAAATATCATATCTGGCAGTGGTTTGTTTATTAGTATATTGCCAGATAATAACAAGTAGGTAATATGCTTAGTAGTTAATGAGCTGCTTGTAATAGATGGTGAGTTGATTTAAATACTTAATAGCTATACCTTGGTCATAAGCGAATAAAAGTGACCAGTAAAGAAATGTGGCAGACGGGTTAATTTTATTTTTGCTAATGAGAATCGTCAAATAGTTTGTTATATTAGTAAGAGGTAGGCATTATCTTAACAATGGAAGTGTTTTTTCAATTGCTGGTTTATGAAATTATTTGGTCTGATACTTAGTTTTATTTTATTTACAGGGGGCCTTGATGCTCAAACAGATTCCTTATTACAAATATGGAGATCATCGCATGCACCTGATTCAACCAGACTTAATGCATTGCACCAATATAATCTGTTGTTGCTTGATTCACACCCTGACAGTGCATATAAACTAATCTGGTTGCACCATCATGAAGCTAGCAAATTGAATAATCTAAAAGAATTAGCTAATGCCTACAATGCAAAAGGTCGTTATTTTTTCTATACGGGCGATTTAGACAGTGCACTCTTTAATTTCAATCAGGCTATGGTCTTATACATGAATCAGGGAAATGACTACGAAGTAGCTAGTCTGAAAAATAACCTTGGTAATGTTTATGCCGATATGGGTAATTATATGTTGGCATTGGATTATTATAATGAAGGCCTGACTGCAATGAAAGCATATGGAGATAAGAAGAGACAAGCTGATATTCAGAATAATATTGGAATAATACTTGATGAACAAGGTGATTACTCCAGGGCCGTCAATAGCTATCGTCAGAATATGGAACTGTATAAAGAGCTGGGGCACCAAAGAGGCGTAGCCGTTTCCTTAATCAACATCGGAACCAGTCTTATGGCACAGGGAGATTCAGCATTAAGTGCAGGAAACAAACGGCTATCAGTTTTAAAATATAAAGAGGCACTTGATTACAAGTTTCAGAGTCTGGATATAGTGAATGAAATAAAATTTAAATGGGCAAAGGTTTATTGTCTGCATGATATAGGATTACTGTATCAAAAACTTGGACAAACAGATAAGGCCCTTGATTATCTCGAGGAGAATATAACTCTTTGTAGTCAGTTGAATGAAAGTAAGCAGTTATCGTCAACTCTAAGTATAGTTGCAGAAATTTACTTTTCTAAAGGGGATTTTAAACGCGCATTAACTTATGGTCGTAAAAGCCTTGATATAGCAATAGAGAAAGGTATAGTAGAGGAAATAAGAGATGCAGCAAATGTGTTATACCGGGTCTATAATAAAAAAGAAAATGCCCAAAATGCATTGGATAATTACCGGTTATACGTTACGATGCGCGATAGTATCAGAAGTGAAGAAAACAGAATTAAAGTTCTAAGGCAAGAATATGAATATGAGTATGAGAAGAAAATACTTGAAGAAACTTTATTGTTTAATGAACAACAAAAACTGAATGAAGCCAGGCAACAACGAAATTTGATTATATTTTTCTTAGGTATTTTGCTCTTGCTTTTTATTGTCATAACTGTTATTTATAGAAATAAAGTTCTTAAAGAACTTACAGTCAAGTTGCGATTAGCAAAGGAAGAAGCTGAAATTGCTAATCGTACAAAGAGTGACTTTTTGGCTAATATGTCACATGAAATTCGAACGCCAATGAATGCTGTTTTGGGGTTTTCAGAGTTGCTCGAAAAAAACGTTGCAACAGACAAAGAACGAAGCTATATCAAAACCATACGTTCAAGTGGTAAAAGTTTACTGGTTCTGATTAATGATATTTTAGATTTATCTAAAATTGAATCTGGTAAAATGGACATTGCTAAAAACTATTTTGACCTTAATCAGATGTTGCATGAACTTAAGAATATATTCTCAAATAAGGCTGCTGAAAAGGATGTCGCTTTTGAAGTTAAAGGAGTTGGGAATTTACCTTTCTTTGTTTTTGGAGATGAAGCACGGATAAAGCAAGTGCTTATAAACCTGATTAATAATGCCATAAAGTTTACAGATAATGGTTTTGTCAAGGTCGAATCTTCTTTTAAAGTCAATAATGATCTCTCAGGCGACGAGAAAGAAGGGATTTTATCTATTTCTGTTATTGATACGGGTATTGGTATTTCAAAACAATTTCAGCAAACCTTATTTACATCATTTACACAGGAAAGTAATACTATTAGCCGTAAGTATGGAGGAACTGGGCTTGGTTTAAGCATTTCACGAAACCTTGCCCGAATGATGAACGGGGATATCATGTTTAAAAGTACTGTAGGGAAGGGGAGCAGCTTTTCGTTGGTGCTTGATAATGTTTTGGTTAAAGAGAATATATCCAATGGAAGTATAGAAGAAAATCCTATAGCAGGAGAGATTTCTTTTGAGCCGGCAACTATTCTTATTATTGATGACATTGAAGACAACCGCAGGTATCTGCAAAATATTTTACTGGAGTATGGATTTACAGTTTTTAGTGAAAGTAATGGCAGAGATGCAATTAAATTATTAGAAGAA
>JAKSBD010000585.1 GCA_022361295.1 Bacteroidales bacterium | reverse complement strand
TAATTATCAATATTATACCGCATATATACATACAGCTTTTATTATTTTTGATATTATGAGTCGCAATTATAAAGTTTATAATGCGGTAGATGATGGTTTGGTATTGCGACCTGAGGATTATGTGTATAGTAATACACGGGATTACAGTGGAGAATCTGGTTTATTGAAAGGTGTGATAGTAATAAAGTAAAACCACACGTGAGGACACGTGCGGTAGCGGGGGGCTTTCTTTTCATTGATTTTATGAAGTTCATAATCCATGTGTTTTAAGTTTACTTTCAATTTTCAACAAACATACAACGTGTCATCTCTGTTTGCAATGACAGTGCATGCATTGTGATTTGGAAAAACCATAGTTATCTGATAATGTGCGGAGTAAGAAGCTTTGATAGATGCTTATGTTAAAAACACAACTCAATACACGTTAGGAAAAACGGCTTTTTGTACGAAAAACACTAAAAAACACAATAAAAAGATCACTTTTTGAGTGTAATTGACCCTCTTTCGGGACACAATCGGGACATAATCGGGGCTTCTTCGGTATTTGTTCGGTAATTGTTCGACTACGCGCGTAGCCGAACAATTACCGAAGGATTGCCGAACACGGAGCGAAGCGGTCCCGAAGGAGGTACGAAGCTGAATCCAACAATTACCGAATAGCATCCAAAAGAAATACGAAGACGCCTCCTTTTAAACCAAAAGTGAATACAATAAAATTTCAATTCTTTAATGAGAATTTTACTCACCTCTCTCATCTCACCGCTAAATTTGTTTTCGATTTAGTACAACGCCAACAGGTCTAACGACGCTGTCTAGTTTCCCGTTACTCTTGTTAAGCTCTGCGCCACTGCGGTTCACTTTTTCACTTCAACAATTCCTCACTTCGGGGATTTGACAATTTATCAATTCAACAATTTTCACCTAAACTTCAATCCACGAAGTATTACAAAAGTCTGTGTGCTCATTATAATGCACATAACCCAGCTGACTGCTCAATAGTTGTGTTTGGCCAATGGTAAAGCGGCAGGTGTTTTCATGGTGATGACCAAATATCCAGTAGTCAATGGCAGCATCTTCAAGCAGGTGTTTCAGCTCAACTGCAAAAGCCTCATTAAGCAGGTCGCCTTTATATTTCTCGGGGTATCCGATATAGGTAGGTACATGATGTGTTACCACAATGGTTTTTTCAAAGCCCGTTTTTTCCAGTTCGCCCGTCAGAAAGTTAAGGCTATCTCTATGTAATTGATTGTAGCCTTCGGGCGTTAAAATATCATCGCCATCATTTATCACTTTAAAATCCGACATATGATATTGAATACTTAGCTGATTGGCAGGAGAAATATGGGTCCATAATGTGGTGAAGATAAACCGGATACCTTGGTGCACAACGCTTGTGTTATTCACCAGGATGATATTGTCCCTTAGTTTCTTATAACAAGGGCCGATGCATTCAGCAACATCAGAGTAATAGAATTCGTGATTGCCCGGTACCCAATACACATACTTAAAGTTCTTTGAAAGGAAGTTCCAAAAATCGTTATGTTCTTCCAGTACCACAAATGGCACAATATCGCCAGCCAACACTAATATATCACCCTTCACCGGAATGGGATTCATTTTTAAGAATGCCTTGTTCTCAGGAAATTCTAAATGCAAATCGGAGTAGTATTGTATAATCATAGTTGGGCAATGAACCTGTAAGATAATCAAAGCTAGTTATATTTTGGGTATAATGTGTGATTAATGACAGGTGACTGAAGACTGATCTCCATTGGTACTCTCTCATTGTTTAATTTTTCGCATTGCGCTGCAAATCAATTACTACGTAGATTTGTTATCAATTATCGATAATGCTGATATCAGTGGAAAACACTTGAATTTCCCCCTTCGCCTGTGGCACTTCCCCCAAAGGAAGATTTGACTTACAGCTTGGTAATCAATTGTGACGTAGCTATTTGTGATTTGCGCCTCTGTGTCTCCGCGGTTTATTTCTTTTTTACTCACCTCTCATCGCTCACCGCTCACATCTCTCTTCTCTCCGCTAAATTTGTTTTCGATTCAGAACAACGCCTACAGGTCTATCGACGCTGTCGGGTTTCATATTGCTTTGTCCCGGATTCTACTTCTGCTGAAATCATTAAGAATATTTATTTCTTAGTCATTCCGACCTTTCCGGTTTATTTTTTCAATTCGACAATTCGACTTCCGATGGCTATCGGGATTATCAGTTCATCAATTAATATACCTCTCCGCGCCTCTGCGTCTCCGCGGTTTATTTCTTTTTTACTCACCTCTCATCGCTCACCGCTCACATCTCTCTTCTCTCCGCTAAATTTGTTTTCGATTCAGAACAACGCCAACAGGTCTATCGACGCTGTCGGGTTTCATATTGCTTTGTCCCGGACTATACTTCTGCTGAAATAATTAAGAATAGTTAATTCTTAATCACTCCGACCTTTGCTGTTCATTTTTTCAATTCGACGATTCGACAGTTTTTTAATCAATGCTTTAAAATAATAAAGCCTGCAAATCAAAAGATTGCAGGCTTTTTTGTAGTCCCGACGGGAATCGAACCCATATCTACGGTTTAGGAAACCGCTATTCTATCCGTTGAACTACGGGACCAGTATTGTGGCTGCAAAAGTAATGGTTTCATTGAAAAGAACAAAAGTCAGACAGCCTTTAGTCGTTTGGCCGCTTCTTCCAGCACTTCATCTGGCTTGGCAAAATTAATGCGAATATGGTGTCGTTGTTGCCTTTCCTTAATAAAGGCACTGATGGGCATTGTGGCTATACCGTGCTCTCTTATAAGGAGTTTAACGAAGTCACGATCCTTCTCTTCGCTTATCTGGCTGTAATCGAGCAGCTGGAAAAATGAGCCTGAACATTTTAGGGGTTTAAAGCGTGAGCCTTCCATCAGGCGCAGAAAATAATCGCGTTTTTGCTGATAAAAAGCGTTGAGCTTTTTGTATTCCTCTTTCTCATCCAGAAAATCGGCAATGGCCAGTTGAAAAGGTGAATTAACGCTATACACCATGGCTTCGTGCACCTGGCGAAATTCGCGCATAATCTCTTCGGGAGCCGCACAATAACCAATCTGGAAGCCTGTAACATGGTAGGTTTCACCAACCGACGACACGATGATGCTTCGTTCGGCCAGCTTGGGAAAGCATGCAATGCTCTGGTGCAGGTGCCCGTCAAACAGCACATGTTCAAAGGTTTCTTCGCTGACAATGATGATTTTAGAGCCGTTAATAATCTTCTGCAGGCGCAGCATGTCAATCTCAGCCATGGCCCAACCCGTAGGGGCATGAGGCGAGTTAATAATGATCATGCGTGTTTTATTGGAGATCATTTGCTGAACCAGCTCCCACTCAATATGGTATTCCTTACCCGACATGGGGATGGTGCGTACCTGGCCGCCATTCATTTCAATGGCTGGGGCATAGTATTCGTTGGCCGGCTCAAAAATAATGACTTCATCACCTTCCTTAACCAGTGCAGCAATAGCGGTATAGATACCTTGTGTAGCACCTGCGGTAATGGTTATCTCTGTTTCGGGTTTGTACTGACGATCGTATAGCCTGTTAATTTTGTCAGCCACTTTGGTTCGAAGTGCTATTTCACCGGCTACATCGGCATATTGGTTTAAACCTTCGCGCAAATGTTTCTCAACCAATTCAATTAGTTTGGCTGAGCAGTGAAACCCCGTGTAGCCCGAAGCTAAATCAATCGCATTAAACTCTTTGATTAATGGTTTGATGGTAGTGAGGAAACTGGGCTCCAGGTTGTGAAACTTCGAATTTATTTTCATGACGATACTTAAAGGATATAGGCTTAAGTAACTCAATTTACTCATTAAGTTTTTAAAATGCTTTTTGTTTTGTGGAAACACATGATTTGAACAGTCAACGTGCTCAAATATTTGACAAACGGCTATTGTGGACCTGTTCTTGATTGTTATTGGTCGTGAAACAGCTGATGAACAATGGGCAGCGATTTAAGCTCGCCCAGCGAGTCAATATGCAGGTTGTAGTACTCCAGCAGGTTTTCGAGCAGCAGGTAACGCTCTTCGCCCGACAGACGGATGCTCTCGAGGTTTTGAATGTTAACATCCAGTAATTGTTTCCAGTTGGCAAGGTACCCGCCACTGATGCTAAAGCCATGCGACGGTTCAGAATTGGTAAAATAACCGTTCATCAAGTCAAAATAAGGGGCATCAATGTTGTTGGTTTGGGGGCCAAAGCCTAAAAAGCGCGTCAGGTGAAACAGGAAAAACAGGTGAAAGTTATAATCACCTTCAATTCCGGTGTCAAATACTTCAACACTGTGATAGATAAACTCAAACAGATCGGTGTTCTCCTCTTCCTCTATCAGCACCTTGCTCATGAGCTCGGTTAAAAAGAAGGCCATAGCACGCTTTTCCTGCTTAAAAGGAATGCTGCTGAGCGGGTGCGCCACTTTAAAATCTTTAATGCGCTGAATATCTGATTTGGGACGGTGATACACTTCCATGTCGAGCAGCGTAAGTGGTTGCAATAAAATAGCATTGCCCTTGTTGCGTTTGCTGCGCACCTTATTAACCATGTAACTCTGACGGCCAAATTGTTGCGTATAGATATTAACAATAATACTGGTCTCTTTATACTTAATGTGATTGAGTACTATTCCCTTGCTTGTGTGTATCATTGTTAGCAGTCTTTCCGCAAAGGTAATACTTCAGTTGTTAATGCCGATATAGGGTAAACAATGTTTTAGGTGTCTGAATGTATATGGTTATATTTGGCAACTATTGTTCAATTACTGATATTGACAACTTTTTTGAAAAAACAAAGTAACTATATTTGACGATTGTAGTATTACTATTATGTGTGAATATTTTAATCATTTATATATTATATAATGGAAGAAAAGAAGTGGAATTTTTCTAAAGCATTTTGGGTTGCTAATACGGTTGAATTGTTGGAGAGAGCAGCTTATTATGGTGTATTTATTGCGATGACCCTTTACTTGTCAAGAATACTAGGGTTTAATGATGTTGAAGCAGCATGGATTGCGGGGCCTTTTGGAGCATTGTTATACTTTCTGCCAACATTTAGTGGTGCCTACGCTGATAAGATAGGTTTTAGAAAAGCCTTAATGCTGGCATTTCTATTATTAACAATTGGCTATGCCGGAATGGGAATTTTACCCGCTATTTTTGAGAATAATGGTCTGGTAACTTATGGAGAGAAAACTATTTTTAATGGATTGGAGTCTTCATGGTATAAATTTTTGATTATACCCATATTGTTGATTGTTGTCGTTGGAGGATCGTTTATAAAAAGTGTTATTACAGGAACGGTTTCGAAAGAAACTACTACTTCTAATAGAGCCAGAGGTTTTTCCATATTCTATGCAATGGTAAATATTGGTGCATTCTCAGGTAAGCTTATCGTCAAGCCTCTAAGAATGTCTTTGGGCGACGAAGGTTTATTTATTCTTAACTTTTTTGCAGCTGGAATGACCTTACTGGCTTTAGTTACAGTGTTCTTGTTTTATAAGAGTGCAAACAGAGCCGGGGAAGGGAAGAGTATTAATGAAATATGGGCCGCACTTGGTAAGGTATTTACTAATAGTAGGTTAATAACATTAATACTAATCATAACTGGTTTTTGGATGGTTCAAAGTCAGCTATATGCCACAATGCCTAAATATGTGTTACGTATGGCAGGTGAAGATGCGGCGCCATCGTGGTACGCAAATGTAAACCCATTAGTTGTTTTTACAACAGTGGCATTTATTACAGAACTATTAAGACGAAGAACTGCTTTATTTTCCATGACAATTGGAATGTTTATAATGCCAGTTTCTGCACTTGCCATGGCATCAGGAAATATGCTGGGAGAGAGTACTATTTTGGGATTCCATCCGGTTTCTTTTATGATGATTGTTGGAATTGTATTTCAAGGATTAGCCGAAGCATTTATCTCACCACGTTTTCTGGAGTATTTCTCCTTACAGGCTCCTAAGGGTGAAGAAGGCTTGTATCTTGGATTTAGTCACCTGCATTCGTTTATTTCTCATTTAGTAGGTTTTGGTTTATCAGGTTATTTATTGAGTAAATACTGTCCTGATCCAAGATTTTTGACTGACACAGAAAAGCTGACAGCCTATGATCATGCCCATTATATCTGGTTTGTTTTTGTTGGTGTTGCACTGGTTTCAGCCATCTCATTAATAGTGTATGGATACGTGACCAAAAAGATAGATGCTAAGAAAGAGATTGTTAGCTCAGAGGCCTAAATAAAATTGAAACATTTTATTGAATTTTCTTGCAGAACAAAGGATTTGACTTATCTTTGCAACCGCAAAAAAGATCAATAGAGTGTTTGCCCAGATGGCGGAATTGGTAGACGCGCTGGTCTCAAACACCAGTGGTAGCAATACCGTGCCGGTTCGATCCCGGCTCTGGGTACTGGAAAAAAATTCAAAAAGTACCAAAAGCGCTTAAAACTAATGTTTTAGGCGCTTTTTTCATTCTCCGCGGTTGGCAAAAAACATCAAATAATCGCATGTTAACCGAGAACATATCGAGAACAGCCTCTATTTTTCGCATTTTTTACTGTTTGTTCTCGGTAAACTCTGTAACTAATTCATTTTGACCTAATTTGATTTTGTTTACTCTTGGAAATAAGCCTCTAATTCCTTTAGATTTAGGCTGGAATTTGATTTTTATCGAGAGTAGAGAGAGACTTATTGCAAACCGTTTTTTTTAAAGGAGGTACAAAATGCGTTTAACGATTAATTTTTTGC
>JAKSBD010000584.1 GCA_022361295.1 Bacteroidales bacterium | reverse complement strand
TTCAATTTTATTTATTGCCATAAGCTGCACTATGACGAAAGCTAATGTATCACTGCCATCCATTTTCAGTAGTCATATGGTGCTTCAGCAAAATAGTGAGGTGAAATTATGGGGCTGGGCCAATCCTACCGAACAAATAACAGTTACATGTTCATGGAATACTGATACTTTAAAAACTACAGGCGATAATCAGTGTAACTGGTCAGTGATACTTCAAACGCCTAAAGCAGGCGGAACACATTCAATTACAATTAAGGCTTATAATACAATTGTACTCGACGATATTTTAATGGGCGAAGTCTGGTTACTCTCTGGGCAATCGAATATGGAGTGGAATGCGCAATTAGGTTTTGATAATGCCGCAGAAGAAGTGGAAAACGCCACTTACCCTGATATCCGTTTTTTCCAGGCCTCCCGTCGCGCTTCCGATTATCCGCAGGATAACCTGGAAGGAGAATGGAAGACATGTACGCCTGAATCAATGAAATGGTTTAGTGCCATAGGTTACATTTTTGGACGAACATTAAATGACTCACTGGATGTGCCGGTTGGATTAATCAATACAGCCTGGGGAGGTTCGCCAATAGAGATTTGGATTCCTGAAGAGAAAATAGCTCAAGACGAATACCTGCTTAAAGAATCGAAAAAGATCGAAGAGATGAGCTGGAGTGCCCGTGAACCTGGCAAGGCTTATAATGCTTTAATTCATCCTATTATGCCTTTAAATATTGCAGGGGTATTGTGGTATCAGGGAGAAACAAATGCTGCTAATCCCAAAGCATATAGTCAAATGCTTTCGACATTGGTCACTTCATGGAGAGCGGGTTTTGGCAATAACTTTCCTTTCTACTATGCACAAATAGCACCATGGAATGGATATGGGCCAGTTTCAGGAGCTCAGGTAAGAGAGGCACAGCGCAGAGCTTTGGACCTGATTGATAATTCCGGCATGGTTGTAGTTAGTGATATTGGCGATACAGTTGATATCCATCCACGTAACAAAATTGATGCAGGTATACGTTTTGCCAACCTGGCATTAAATAAAACCTATGGAAAAAAACAACTGCCGGCTTCCGGACCATTATATAAATCACATACCATCAAAGGTAAAAAGGTATTGATCAACTTTAAATATAACGAAGGCTTGTATGTTAAAGGTCCGGCGCTAAAACTATTTGAAATTAAAGACAAGGAAGGCAAATGGCACAGGGCAAAAGCTGAATTAATTAATGATACCATCGAGGTGTATTCACAGCAGGTTAAAGAGCCTGTTGACGTGCGCTTTGCATGG